>CAKKSD010000025.1 GCA_919902995.1 Thermodesulfovibrionia bacterium | reverse complement strand
TGGTGGGCAGTCGCAGAATCGAACTGCGGACACGAGGCTTTTCAGGCCTCTGCTCTACCAACTGAGCTAACTGCCCTGAATCTATTTTATAAAGGATCAATCATATTATGTCAACCAGAAAAATAGATATAATTGAAGAGCAAAATTTAAAACTAAGGGAAATTATCGACTACCAAAGAAAAACTTTAGATAGCCTTTTTGATATATCAAAGGCACTAAGCTCCACAACGAACTTCGACGCAATCCTTAAACAGGTAGTGGAGAGAATACTTCCTGTTTTAAATGCCCAGAGCGGGATTGTCTGGCTTTTAGAACAAAATACATTAAAGAGATGCTGGGAGATCTTTGGATGTAAGGAGATAGGGTGTCAGGCCTATCAGAACACCGATATAAAGTGCTGGTCTGTATCAAATCCTCATTGCTGTGGTACAAGCAGAGATGGACTCGAATCAAAGATAAGGAAGTGTATAAATTGTCAGGTTTTTAAAGGGGGAATACTTGAAACTGCTATAACTATAGGTATGACCCCGGAGATAATAGAACCTCACGTACTCATAATAGGGGAAGGACTCTGCAATGATGTGATTATGCGTTACCCTGAGATTTCAGTCTTCCATATATTTCCTGCAGAAGATGGAATTAAAAGTTACAGACAGGCAGAATGGGTATCCGATAAAACCCTTGACAGAAACCCTGAACTGATACCTGAAAAATACTGTTTTCTGGAAACGTCTATATCTAATCCAAAGACAAGAATAGGTATCGCCCTTATGACACAGAAACAGCTTATCGGTATAATGTGCATTGCCCTTGACAGAGTACATTATCTTACAGATAGTGAAGCGAACCTTCTAATAAATATCGCTCGAATAACAGCTATCTCTATAGAGAATGCTGAACTTTACTGTACTGCAGAGAAACGTTATCAGCAAATAAGGACTGTACTCAAGGAAGCTCATCACAGGATAAAGAATAATCTACAGACTATAGCAGGATTGTTCTATATGCAACTTGATAAGAACCAGGATAAGAATATCCAGGGGCTACTACTTGATAACCTTACAAGGGTAAAAAGTATTTCGATGGTACATCAACTCCTATCTCAGGAGGACCTTAAGGATGTGAAGCTTTCTTCGCTTATAGAAAAGATCATTGAGATGATAATTAATGTTACCAATTCTAAAGAAAGGATATCCTTTGAAGTATTAGGTGATGAGGTAGAGATACCATCGCGCAGGGCGACTTCATTAGCCATTGTAATAAATGAATTGACAACGAATAGTATCAAGCATGGTATTGATTATTCTGGAAAGATTGAGGTCAGGATTACGAAAGAAAATAATCAGACTCATATGGAATTCTATGATAATGGTAAGGGACTGCCTCAGAATTTCCCAAAAAACCTTGGCTTACAGATAGTTTCTACCCTTATAGAAGAGGATCTCGAAGGAACCTTTGAATTATCCAGCCAAAATGGTACACTTGCAAGGATTAGCTTCAGGGGATGAAGGTGAAGGGTTTTAAAATCTTGATAGCTGAAGACGAAGCTGTAATATCGATGAGCCTTGTAGCTATGTTAAATAGGCTTGGACATCAGGTAGTCGGGAAGGCAAAGGATGGAAAGGAGGCTGTAAGAAAAGCCAAGGAATTAAATCCCGACATTATTCTGATGGATATAAAAATGCCGGATATGGATGGTCTTGATGCAGCGAAAGAGATACTCTCTGTAAAATCGCTTCCTATTATTATACTCACAGCCTTTAGTCAACCTGAACTGATTGAAAAAGCTGATTCCATAGGTATATCTTTTTATCTAGTAAAACCCATTACTGAAAAAGACCTGATGCCTGCTATAAGATTAGCTGTATCAAGATTTAAGGAATTACAGGTACTGCAAAGAGAAGTGGGAGACTTAAAAGAGGCATTGAGGGCAAGAAAACTTATCGAGCAGGCAAAAGGGATCATAATGGAAAAAGAAGGACTCACAGAAGCAAAGGCATTCAGGAGAATTCAAAAACAAAGCAGGAACAACAATATAGCTATGGCGAAAATCGCTGAATCTATAATTATAGCAAGCAGAATTTTAAATTGAGGATATATTAATATTCCTGCAATGTTTGATCTGACAGGTTTTTTTAATCCTGAATCCGTCGCTGTTATAGGCGCCTCTGAGAAGCCGGGAAAACTCTCAGGGATAATCCTTCAGAATCTCCTTAAGGCATGTTACAAAGGAAATCTTTATCCGATAAATCCATCTTATAAAGAAATATTTGGACTTAAATGTTTCCCTTCAATTACTGAGATACCAGAAAGAGTCAGTCTCGCTATAATTGTAATCCCGGCACCAAAAGTTCCTAAGGTATTGCAGGAATGTGGAGAGAAAAGGATAGGCTCTGTTATCATTGTAAGCTCTGGATTCAGGGAAACAGGAAAAGATGGTGCTCAACTTGAAAAGGAGATAAAGGATATTGGTAAAAAATACGGGATAAGAATTATAGGGCCTAATTGTATGGGAATATATGACCCGAACTCATGTATTGATACCTTCTTTATACCTCCTGAAAGAATGGGAAGACCTTGCTCGGGAGAAGTTGCCATACTTTCCCAGAGTGGATCCTTTGCAGTTACATTTCTTGATATTCTTGCATACGAAGGAGTGGGGGTATCAAAGATTGTGAATTACGGAAATAGCGTAGATATAGGTGAATCCGAACTCCTTAGATATTTAGCAGACGACGAAAAAACGAAGGTGGTTGCTCTGTACATAGAGTCTGTTGATGACGGAAGAGGTTTTGTCGAGGCCTCATCTTACTGTTCTAAAAGAAAGGCAGTAGTAGCCTTTAAAGCAGGAAAAAGGGAGGCGGGGATAGCTGCAGCCCGTTCTCATACAGGAGCGATGGCAGGGAAATATGAGATCTATAAGGCTGCCTTCAGGAAGGCAGGAATCGTTGAGGCAGAGACCTATGGTGAGTTACTTGATGCCTGTAAGATATTCTCATTTCAAAAACCTGCAAAAGGAAATAGGGTTCTTATAGTTACTGACGGTGGAGGAATCGGGGTTGCTATCGCTGACCTCTGTGGAGATTATGATCTTGATGTAGTAGGTCTCAGTTCTGATATTAAAGACAGAATTAAGAAAAAACTGCCTCCTTTTTATTCACTAAATAACCCAATTGATCTGACAGGCAGCGCTACTGACGATGAATATGGACTGGTTATTAAAGAGGCCCTGAAAGGAGATCATTATGACCTTGCTATTGTGACTGCATTATGGGGACCGCCAGCCCTTTCAGACAGATTAATTGATGTTATTGCTGAGGCAGCAGAGGTAACAGGTAAACCAATCATTATATGCAGTATTGGTGGAAAATTTACAATGAGCAGAAAGGGACTCTTCGAGAAAAAAGGACTTCCTGTATTTCCATCACCAGAAAGATCAGTTAAGGCAGCCTCGCTACTTGTGAAGAGAGGTATGATAAAGACATAACAGAGCAGGGCAATCCTTGGTCGTACAATTTTAAGGGCAGACAAACCTGCCCCTACCAAAGGAGATAAAATGGTTGAGGTAAAGAGAGAAACGATTTTTTATCCCCCAGAAGATTTCAGGAAAAGGGCCTACATTAAAAGTATACCAGAATATGAAAAACTTTATAAGAAATCCATAAATGACCCAGAAAGATTCTGGAATGAAACAGCAGAAGAGCTTGTATGGTTTAAGAGATGGGGCAAGGTGATGGAATATGATTTTAAAAAGGCAGAAGTTTCGTGGTTAAGAGGTGGAAGTCTAAATGCCTCGTATAACTGTCTCGATAGGCATCTGCTAACATTCAGAAAGAATAAAGCTGCAATCATATGGGAGTCTGAATCAGGAGAAAATAAGACTTTTACCTATCAGGAACTTTACCGTCTGGTCTGCAAATTCGCTAATCTCCTTAAGAAGACAGGTGTCAAAAAAGGGGACTGCGTAGCCTTTTACCTCCCGATGATTCCTGAACTTGCGATAGGTATGCTTGCATGCAGCAGAATAGGAGCTATACATAATGTCGTATTTGGCGGATTCAGTGCTGCCTCTTTAATGGAGAGGCTAAACGACAGTGAGGCAAAGGTGCTTGTGACATCCGATGGAGGTTTCAGGGCAGGAAAGGTTTTACCTTTGAAAAAAAATGCAGATATCGCAATGGAAGGTGCATCATCGGTAAAGAAATGTATCGTTGTAAAAAGGACAGGTATAAATATTGATATTAAGGATGGGAGAGATATATTTCTTGACGAAGAGATCTATAAAGATAATATTTCTTCTTATTCTGAACCGGAACATATGGATGCAGAAGATCCACTTTTTATTCTCTATACCTCTGGCTCCACGGGTAAACCGAAGGGGCTTCTTCATTCAACAGGTGGATATCTGCTTTACGCATTAATGACCTTCAAATACCTCTTTGACTACCATGAGGAAGATACCTTCTGGTGTACTGCCGATATAGGATGGATAACAGGACATACCTATATTGTATACGGACCACTTTCCTGTGGTGCCACAAGTATAATGTTTGAAGGTGTACCAACCTATCCTGAACCTGACAGATACTGGAAGATAGTGGAAAAATATAAAGTGAACATATTCTATACTGCCCCAACTGTAATACGGGCACTCGCAAGGGAAGGCGAGGAATGGACGAAGAAGAGGGATCTTAGTAGTCTGAGACTACTCGGTACTGTAGGAGAACCGATAAACCCTGAGGCATGGTTATGGTACCACCGTTTTATAGGAAAAGGAAAGTGTCCGGTTGTTGATACCTGGTGGCAGACAGAGACAGGAGGCATCCTTATAGCATCACTCCCTGGTGCGATTCCATTAAAGCCTGGCGCTGCAGGCAGACCCTTTTTTGGAATTCAACCTGCTGTAATTAAAGCTGATGGGAGCGAGGCGGGGATAAACGAAGAAGGCGCACTCGTATTAAAGACAGCATGGCCCGGCATGGCGATGAGTATCTACCGTGACCCAAAAAGGTTTTACGAGATATATTTCTCCCAGTACCCGGGTTATTATTTTACCGGTGATGGGGCAAGAATTGACGAAGATGGCGACTTTCATTTACTCGGACGTATTGACGATGTAATAAACGTCTCAGGGCACAGACTCGGTACGGCAGAGATAGAAAGTGCACTTGTTGCTCATCATAGTGTTGCAGAAGCAGCTGTTGTAGGATTTCCCCATAAAATCAAAGGGCAGGGGATTTATGCCTTTGTTATACTTAAAGGCAGCGTAGAAAAGAGTAAGGCCCTTGAAGAAGAACTAATTCTACAGGTAAGAAAGGAGATAGGACCCATAGCGAAACCTGATATCATAAGGTTCGTGGATGGCCTCCCTAAGACAAGGAGTGGAAAGATAATGCGAAGGATACTGAGGAAACTGGTAGAGGGTAAAATAGAAGAGATAGGGGATACCTCGACCCTTGCTGACCCATCCGTTGTAGATATGTTGATAAAGGAGAGGGAAATATAACGACTTCAGAAATATCAAGGAGGACAAACAATGTTATATATCATGATATTTGATGCCAAAAAAGAGACAACCCATAAAGAGATTGAGCAGGAAAGGGATGAATGGATAAAGGAAGGGAGGGATACGGTTTTTCAGCAGCGATGCAGAGTTATTAACCGATACGAGGTTGTAGGAATCTCTCCTTTGAAGGTAATATTTGTGATTGATACAGACAATCTATCTGCCCTGAACCTAATATCTCGCCATTTTGGCGATAAGTGGGATTCCATCACATACCCTGTTATACAGAGAGAAATCTATGATGCACTGGAAGAAGATAGGACTATTATTGGGGGGTGAAGAAATATGATGCAGGATACATGATGCCCGATACATGATTTAACATCATGTATCATGGATTGTGTATCAGGTATCATGTATCGAGGCCTGAATTACAGAATATTATGGAGAAGGCACGAGAAATTGTAAACAAAGCCCTCAGTCTGAAGAGGCCCCTTCTTGAGCCAGAAGCAAAGGCGCTTATAAACTCTATAGGAATTACAACTCCGTCTTTTGACATTGCAAATGATTCAGAAGAGGCAGTAGAAATAGCCAAGTCTATAGGATATCCGGTTGTACTCAAAGTTATTTCTCCAGATATAATCCATAAAACAGATGTTGGTGGTATTATATTAGGTGCAAAGAATGAAAAACAAGTAAGAAGGGATTATTCAAAAATTATAGAAAATATTAAGAGAAAGATTCCGGAGGCAAAGATTGAAGGAGTTCTGATAGAAAGACTTGCCACTCCTTCCTTAGAGGTTATAATAGGTGGATTGAGGGATTCCCAGTTCGGACCAACTATAATGTTAGGTCTAGGAGGGATATTCACGGAGATATTAAAGGATCTATCTTTTAGATTAACTCCAGTTACGAAAGGTGAAACGTTCGGTATGATGGAAGAACTTAAGGGATGCCCCTTACTTAACGGATACAGAGGGAGTAAACCTCTCGACAAAGAGTCACTATCTGATGCTATGGTATCAATCTCTAATCTTATGACTGAGGTAGAAGAGATAAAGGAGATAGACCTCAATCCTGTATTTCTCTACCCTAAGGGACTTACTGCAGTAGACGCAAGAGTTATCTTAGGATAAAACACTTATTTAAACTTAATGGATTGGTGCTAAATATTTACGTACAATTCTTTTATAATTTTTAGAAAAGGGAGGTCTTTATGACAAAGGATATAGAGAAGGTAATACTCCATTATTTTGATGAAAAGATCATAAGGGGATACATAAAATCGATTAATCCAGAGAGTGAAACCATTTCTATAAAAACAAAAGGAAAGGATAAAAGAGTTAAACTCTCTGACCTAAAGGCGATATTTTTTGTGAAGGCCTTTGTTGGAAACAGAAGCTATCGGGAAAAAAAGGTCTATGGTCTTACAAGGTCTAAAGGGAGAAAGGTTTTAGTAAAATTCAAGGATGGCGAGTTTCTTACAGGTTTTCTTGAAGGACCCCTTCCATGGAGGAAGGGTTTTTTTCTGGATTCTCCTGACCCATCTCTTAAGGGATTTTTCCTGTTGCCAACGGATAGGAGAAGCAATAACATAAAGATATTTATTGTGAATTCATCTGTTAAAGAGGTTATAGTCCCTTAGTGACCTTCACCCCGCACCACAAGGAAGCCACAATTATACAACCCACTTGGGTATTTAAAGAGATTAAATATTACTCATAAAGCCTAATAAAAACCATAAAATATAGAGAAAATTTATAACGATCTAGAGTAAATTAGGAGCAAAAAAGAGGTAGAAGAAATTCCGGTTATTAAGTATCCCTATGTAGTACAAAGAGGAGTTTCAGGGAGGTGAGGCAAAGGCAATACTTGCAGGGATAAGGGCATCAAAACTTGGCAGCATTGCAGCTTATAAGTAACCATAAGAACCATTGAGAATAAAGCCCTTAAGAGAATTTACACAAAATTCTTGACACTACCCAGAAAAAACGATAGTATCTAATTCATAGTATCTAATTCTATGATATAATAACTAATCCTATATACTGAGAGGTATTGGTATGGTTATTGCTCAATCAATCAATCAATCAATCAATCAATCAATCAATCCTTCTTAAATGTTCGCAGTTTAAGTTTTCTGACATTCCTGCGAAAGCAGGAATCCAGCCCTTTATCAAGTATGGGGCGTTCCTTAACGAGTGGAAATGTCTCCGAACTCCGAATTCCATACTCCAACTCTTTAATTTAAAGGGGAAGATTATGTTCAGATTTAGATCGTTATCCTCAAAACTCATGTTTATTAGCATAGTAATGCTCACATTCTTTGCCATCTATGTCTACTCAGGTTTTCTCTTCACCCAAGATTATAGAAGCATGTTTGACATAAAGAGTCTTATATCAGGATGATACTATTTTTATGACCAGGGATACAGAACTACAAGAAAGTAAAAAAGAAAGTAAAGATGATTTGATCCACGCGGAAAAACTTGCCTTTACAGGTAGAATTGCCGCAAGCATTGCCCATGAGGTAAGAAATCCTTTGGCTAATCTATCTATGGCAGTCCAACAACTCAAGAAAGGTAACAAGATAAAGCAAGAGGGTTTTAAACATGTTGAGATCGTTGAGAGAAACATAGAAAGGATTAATAACCTGATTACGGAACTATTAAACTGCGCCCGGCCAGCTAAACTTAACCTTCAACCTTATGATATCCACAAGGTCTTAGAGGATCTCCTGGAATCAGATAAAACCAAGATTGATTTACAAAAGATAAAAGTAACTAAAAACTTTAGCTCTGAATCACCTGTATTAAAAATTGATAAAGAACAGATAGAACGTGCCTTCCTGAACTTAATTACCAACGCTATCGAAGCTATGCCCCGCGGCGGCAACTTAACTATTATTACCGAACTAAAAGGAAGTTTTTTCCTGTTAAAGGTTTATGATACTGGCAAAGGCATCCCTGAAGAAGATATTATCAAAATATTTGACCCCTTTTTTAGCACCAAACCTCAAGGTGTGGGTTTGGGATTATCCATATGCTATGGAATTATTGTCAGTCACGGTGGCACTATAGAGGTTGAAAGTGAACTCAAAAAAGGTTCTATCTTCACTATTTCTTTACCCCGTTAGAAACTCCTGTGCAACCTGTAAGGACAAAAAGGTTTCTAACGGGGTTTACCCGTTGAGCCAAGAGTAGAGAAAGAGGATAAAGGGGTAGTATAAAATAAAAAATCTTAAGGCATAAACCCCGTTAGAGATAAACTATGTTTTATACTTACGTAATAAGAAGCAAAAAAGATAACAACTGGTATACAGGTTCATCTTGCAATCTACGGAAACGCCTCAAAGAGCATAATGATAAGAAGGTATTTTCTACAAAAGACAGAGGACCTTTTGAATTGATATATTATGAAGGCTGTGTCAATGAACAGGATGCTCGAACGAGAGAAAAATATTTGAAATCCGGAATGGGCAAACGTTATCTTAAAAACCGCCTGAGGCGTTTCCTATCTCTAACGGGGTAAACTATGGCAGAGATAAGATGGGATATTAGAAGGGGT
>CAKKSD010000024.1 GCA_919902995.1 Thermodesulfovibrionia bacterium | reverse complement strand
TAGTAAGATGGAGAAGAAGCTTGACAAGAGATTCTTATTAAAACCACCAGGAAGGAAGAGGAAGAAAGAAGGCAAATAAGAATTATGGGATGTGTCCCTAGTTACACTAATTACAACAAACGTAGACTCACTTTAGCATACGGTGAAAGGGATCAGCCGGAGCATATCGTTTGGGCTTATCACTATCGAGAAGAGCCCAGGCAGAACGACCGGATTAGTGATGGACTATGGAAAGGCTCTAACAAAAGGGTGGGGTCGTCCTCGTAAACTCGGTGGCTCACCCTTGTCGTTTACCCATCTTTCCCTTGTAAATCATCAATTGTTTGAACATGTAGAAAATAAACCTTTGTAGGTAAAAGGCTCAAAGTTTCAGTAGCCATAATTGCAATGTGGTTAGCTTTCTGCTGCTATAAGATAGCTTTAAATACCAAATTGAGTCTTCTGAAAAAGGATTGTTTTAGTGTCATTTCCGCAAAAGCGGGAATACAGAATCCTTTGATTTTAAAGAATACTGGATTCCCCGATCAAGTCGGGGAATGACGGATTTGGGACTTTTTCGGGAATCTTAAATTACTTTGATCTCAGAAACCTTTGAACCTGCTTTTTTACTTCGAGAAATGTAGTGCCCTCATTTACTGAGGGCGTAAATTATATTCTTCGCTGGGAATAAACCCAACGCTACATTCTCGTTTCGTCATTTCTGTCTCTGCTTACGCATGGAGAAACTCCAGCAGGGAACCTTAAGGAGCTGGATTCCCACTTCCGTGGGAATGACACTTAAAGACGAACCATTCATAAAAAACGAAGTTGACAATAAAAGAAAATAAATCTACAATATCTTAAGTTCTGTAAGAAACTGGAGGTTAAATATGGAGAAGATTGTTACTGTTGAAGATGCAAGGAAAAAACTTGGAGACCTTGTAGATGGGGCAAGGCTCAGGGGAGACCAATATATCATAAGCAAAAAAGGCAAACCTGCTGCTGCTATTGTACCGATAGAGATCGTGGAGAAACATGAAGAATCAAAGAAGGCCCTCCTGAAACTCATAGAAGAGGTTCACGAAGAGAATAAAGGAAAGAGGTCTGAAGAAATAGAGGGTTTGATAGACGAAGCCGTGAAATGGGCAAGGCGTAAGCATAAGGCTAGATGATCACGGTTGTGCTCGATACAAATCAGCTTGTATCGGCCCTGCTTAGCCCTGAAGGCCCTGCTTTCGAGATTTTAAAGGCATTGGGACTTGAAGAAAAACAGAAGTGTGAGCTTGTTCTATCCGATGAGATCCTCTCTGAGTTTAGAAGGGTACTTTCATATCCGAGAATACAAAAACTCCACAAATGGCCTAAAGAAAAGATAGAAATATTTATTACCCTAATTAAAGAGATCTCACATATTGATAAGGGTCACGGTAAGGGAAGGATTGTTTCAGAAGACCCTGACGATGACAAGTTTTTCCACCTTGCTCTAAAATCTGGTGCTAAATACATTATCAGCCGTGATATACATCTTTTAAAGATTAAGGAATTTAGAGGAATAAAGGTGTTAAAGCCCGAGGTCTTTTTAAGTGCATTTAAAAGAGGGACTTTGTAGGATGCAGAATCCAGATAAATATAAAAAGCCTGGGAATGGAATATTTTCGGATTACTTATAAACAAGGTTCTTCTTTGTTCACCCATAAGCTAAGACTCCAGAAAATCGATCGCGTATGGTTCCAACTTACTTCGGGAATGTTTTGAATGGTGTTTTATGATGGCACGGGCTATGAGTGAAAATTTATCCCCTGGCAATGTATGGGGAATGATGAGCACTCCTGCATGAGGGCGATGCTCATTAAAGAACTGGACGGTCAAACGGATGTAGTCATTTCTGTTTCTTGTTATAAAACATCTTTTTTCAGAGGCAGCCCGCTCAAGCTGCTCCCTGTCATCAACTTCTATCATCCCGACCTCGTGGGCACTTACGGCATCTATGTGATGTTTCCTTAGTATCTCTGCGATCTTCGGACTGAGGTCTTCATCAAGGTAATATTTCAATGACCGCCACTGCTGAGAAAGGGATAGGTTTTATGGACGTGTTCTTTGGTTAATTGTTCATTCTGTTCTATGAGCTGATCGACCTCTTCGGGATAGGCTCTGTAGTAGCCTACGGCAGACCTTAGCTGCTGCTCTGTGAGCCAGTGATAGGCCTTACGTAGACGTTCAAGATCATTGCCTATACTTTTATATGTTGTGATAACCTCCCAGACCTCTATGCCAGTTCCTGCAATTCTTGCCCTGCGCCCTCTTGTCCCTTCAGAGAAGACAATACCGGGACAACGCTGCATCCTTACGGCCTCTTCAAGGAGTTCATTCGCTATAGCAGAAAATTCCTTACCCGTCTCCCTCGCTATCTCTTCAATCTCTTTAAGAGTCCTCTTCTGAATTCTTATACTCTTTTGAACTGTTGGCATATATTCCTTTCTTATGGGTTACATTGTATGACACTATCATACATTAAATTTTATTTTATGTCAAGCCCTTCTAAATTTACTTTTTTGATAGAAACTCCTGAACCTGCTTTTTATTTTCGAGGTTATTTAAAAGGATATTCGGCAAATCCTTATTTCCAGGAATAGCCAGAGAATGAATAAATCTTAAACCCTTTCCAGCTTTCTTCATAACATTAATCAACTCTTTCTCGGTCGCTACTTTGAAAGTATTCTTTATCCCAAAGCCCTTTGCCACAAGTTCAAGATCAACACATGAACCTGTAAGCGTAGGCTGGTCGCCTGTTGAACTATAGGAACCATTGTCAATCGCAAATATGGTAAGATTTTTGGGTGAAAAATAGGCGGTCGTTGCAAGACTACCAGGATTCATTAAGAGGCTTCCGTCACCATCTATCACAACGACATCTTTTTTTGATGTGAGTGCGACACCAAGTCCTATGGGTAATGCCATGCCCATACTTCCGAGCATATAAAAATTAGATGGCTGGTGTTTTATATAGAATAGCTCTTTGGCTGGGAATCCAAGATTGCATATAACAACCTTAGAATTAATATAGGGTGCGATAATATCTAAAATATCATAACGGGTAAATCGTGGTGGAGCTGTATAATGCATGGGTTCAGAAGAGGATACACGATTCATGATGTATGATCCATGATGAATTACTGTCTTTGCATCCTGTATCCTGCATCTTGCATCTTGCATCTTGAATTCTGACTTTTCCCAAACCGCTGGGCTGAGTAAAAAGGCATGTATTTTCTCTTTTTGGTAGACGGCTTTCAGTTTCTTTTCGATAAGCCTCAGGTCGCCTTTACGGGATACATTGGTATAGCCAACTCCTGCTCCCTTCAGAATCTTAGGTAAAGACTTTCCCATAGGTATCTGGGCAGGTATCTTTTCCTTATAAATACCTCTATGGCTAACAAATATGGCAAGGGGTAGTCTATAGAATCCGGTAAGAGAAAGTAAGGCATTTATCATATTGCCGATGCCTGAGCTCTGGACGAATATCGCTGGTCTCTTCCCTGATAGTGCTGCACCGGCACATATACCAACCCCTTCTTCTTCACGGGTTAAAGGGGCATGGGGAAAATTCCTGTATATTAGTTCGAGCAGATTTTTAAACTTCTCACAGGGAAGCGAGCATATAAAATCAACTCCACCCTTTTTAAGGATATCTATCAATTCATCTTCGGGATATCGCATAAATAAAGTTCCTTTAAGATTACTATCTATTTATAGTAATAAAGGAAATGGCAAATATCGGAACGTAAAAGAATAATCTGAAAATGGATAGAAAGACTATCTATATTCTAACAGGAGCCTGTAATCAAAAACATAGCGTCCCTTTAGCCTTTGAAGAAAGGACTATAAGATTCATGGCGCCTGCTGTATTTACCTCTGGAATCAGGTCGGCTTCTGTAAGTTTTTTGTTAGCCATTGTCTGGGTACAGCACTGAATCTCAACTCCCATTTCTACAGCCTCACTCAGTCTCTGGGAAAGTGTAGGTGCGCCAGGCTGTGGAACTTCGTTCTTTTCTATAGCCCCTTTAACCATAATATCTACGGCATTTTGAACGCAAAAAAGTATTGTCTGGTAATTGGCTGACGCAGCTAAAGAGGCAAACATTAATGCTGACTTGGCATTCGCAATCCTTTCAAAACCTGAAGTACATAATACAATAAAGAGGTCTTCTTCGCCTCCATTCATCATGCCTTTTATGTCAAGTTCATTAATCTCTTCCATAGTACACCCCCTTCTAAGGACTTCTACCTTTATATTGGTAGACCTGTTTTAATCTATTAATTTATCTTCAGGGCATTACACAATAATTCCTCTATATCTTTCTCTGTAATAGTTTTTGTAATGATGAGTGGTTCAATCCTGTAAGTCCGTTTTTCCCTTTGTAACCTCTTTTCTCCCCCACCTGTAATATTAATTAAGATAGTATCATCCCTCTTAACGGTATCCTTTTCTACAGCATCCATCAGGGCAGCCACTGCTACGCCTGCTGCCGGCACTATATCTATCCCCTCAGTTTCTTCGAATATCTTAATAGCACTAAAGACAGCATTATTTTCGATACCATATGTGATTCCCCCGGTTGCTGTGAGTGCATCGTATACTCCACCTTTAATAGAGTAGGCAGGGTAACGGTTTGAGAGTACACGTGTAGTTATTAACCCTACGAGTTCAGATCTCAGATCTTCAGGGGAAAGGTCCCTTCTCTTTCTCTCCCATGCCTTTACCATCGGTGCAAAGGGTAGATTCTGTGCAAGATGAAGGACTGGCAGTCTGTTACCGAATCTCCCATCCCTTAAAAACCTCTCAGCCATTTCCCAGGTTGCTATAGCACCGGTCCCACTTCCTACTGCCTGAAAATAATGGTCTGGGAGCATTCCGATAGAAGAGACCGCTTCGAGCAATACAATACCCAAACCATCCCTCTTTGCAATATTTTTCACCCCACCTTCGAAAGGTATTCCCAGTGTAGCAGCAATCCGTCTTGCCACATCTATAGAATCAGAATAATCACCGTCCCTTATACAGACCGTAGGCACAGAGGAAGAACCTTCTGTATACCATATATCAGGAAGGCACATTCGTGGTACAACTATTATTACAGGGTATCCTGTTTTAGTAGATAAATGGGCAAATGCCCTTGCTGTATTACCTGCTGATGCCACAATGAGCCCATTGATATTGTTTTCCTTTGCATTCTGGAGTACGACTGCAGCCTCAAATTCCTTAAAGGTGCATGTCTCGATCTCTGCACCTATTTCAGGCCAGTACCCATTAAAGGCGATATAGAGATTTTTAAGTCCCAGTCTTTCAGAAAGCCCCTCTGATCTATAAACTACAGGACCTGCCTGAGATAAAAGGGGACTGTGCAGAGGTAGCCAGTTAAACCTCCACACACCGTTGGTATCACCCTCTCTTAAATGTATCTCTTTATACTCAGATACGAGAAGGGAATCCCTGCAGTGTTCACAGAAGGCACAGTATACCTCTTTTAATTTCATTCCGCAGTTTCTGCATTTTATACTGAAATGGCTCATATCTTACCTGCAGGACCTCGGTTGGTTTCAAACCTTTTTGAACCAATTACTGATTCTATAATCTCTCTTTCCCTTTCTGCGGATAGGAAAGTTGTTATCTGGCTCGCAAAAATGTGAAACGCCTTTGAGAAAGGGATATAGGCAATAAAGGACAGGGAAAGGAGCATATGAATGATCCAGAATGCCAGGTTGATCAATTTCAGTGTTCCTATATTTCCTCCTGATATAGAGAGAGTTACTATTCCAAAGGTATACCCCACGGGCGACCAATCAATAACAGGCGGATTCAAAACTGCAATCCTGGTTCCTTCAATCCCATAGCCGGTAATAACCACAAGAAAAAGCCAGACCAGGAAGATGCCGTCCTGAATGCTCGTAGCTATCTTTTCTGATTTAAATACATACCTTCTGAATAATCCATAGATAATACCGATTAATAGAAAAAGGCCTGCAAAATCTAATATAAGAGAAAATATCTGCCAAACCTTACCCTGCAAAAAGTCGTAAAAGTAGTAATTAACAGTCCTGCCCACGGTTCCCAGAAAGAGCAGTATAAACCCCCACATAATGCCAATAAGAAGGATAGCCCTTGTTTTGCTCCGTGGGGTAACACGTCTTGCTAACAGACAGTCAGCAGAAAAAAGCTTGGTGATACTTATCCATATCAGCCCTAATGCCCCAACACCCTTGAGGCTATTATCCGTATCTCTACCAGTAGACCAGATTCTCACCTTATACCAGAATCCAACAAAAAATATTATTATCGCTATTAACGCTATCACATATAAGAGTATTATCAAACTTCCAGGAATATTCCAGAAATCCTGCGCCTTAACCATCATTTCTCATCCTTTCCGAAAGTAAATTCATTCTGTCTATTCAACATCTTCTTCACAATATAAGGCATATACCTGCAACTCTTACATCCCTCACCGAAATCATTGATTCCAAGACAGAGTCTCCCACCTCCATAGTTCATTATCAATACACCGTCTTTTTCCTCCAGTTTGTCGTAGGGATGAAAGAAGAGATTGTCCAGTAATTCCTTCTCTTCTGTAGTTACTCCCCTGAGATGTACCTGACAGAGCATGGTTACCTCCTATAGTAATGCTGCTGCATATTGGAGCAGATCATTGACCTTCACCGGTTTCTCAAAGCGTTTATACTCATCGACAGCCGGGTGAGGCGCAAAGTGTGTTACACCGGCAAGAGTAACATAGCAAGCAACACAGCTCGTTACCATTGTATCCGCACCTGCTCGCTTTGCCTCAAGCAATAGCTCCTTTGCCATCTTCACAGCAAGTTCTGGATTCAGTGACCTTTGGCCTGCAGCACCTCCACAGCACCGCGTGAGTTCTCCATGTCGCTCCATCTCCACCACCCTTACTCCTGGAAGGGCATTTAAAATCTTTCTTGGTGCCTCTAAAATAGGGGGTCCCACATGCGGACGGGCAAGGGAACAGGGATCATGATTCGTGACTGTCTCATCCAATCTCTTTGTGAACTTAATACGACCTTCCTCTATATACTCTGCTACTATCTCGCCCACCATTACACACTCGAATGGTAATTCATCTCCATAATATTCAGGGTACAGATATTTCATTACATCGCGACACATGGGGCAGACCATTGCCAACCGCTTGATACCCTTATTCTTAATAGCGGCCACCAGCTTATTTACCAACTCTGGCATGAAACTCCAGTCTCCGGGACCAGTAATCATTGGCCAACCACAACACCATGCATCTTCTGGATCCAGCAAAGTGAATGTTCCACCGGCACTGAGCAGCCGTGCTGCCCCCTCTGCCGACTGGGGAGCATCCCATGCACCTCCGCAACCTTCATAGAAACCGATCTCAGCCCTGTCCGCTACTTTTATATCCTCAGGGAGCCAGAATCTATAACGATGGGTAAGGGGCTTTGGGAAGGGACTACGGTTCTTGCTATAATTTACAAGCGTTCCCTTCAGTGGCTCTGGAGTACCAACCTTTGATTCGCACACACTCTTCCTGAGGGTCCACCAAAGCTTCTTCGTATCTATTCCAACTTCGCAGACAACCCCGCAATTCCCGCAGAGCACACATTTCCAGAGGATCTCCTGAAATCTTTTCAATTTCTCCTCACTAATCTCCTTAGACCCGAATAACCTGGTCTTCAACCCCCGTTCTTCTTTAACAAAATCCTTCATCGCCCTTATTTTCTCTGGAGGTGATATTGAAGGATCCCCTGTTACATCCTGTATAGGACACCACTTAAGACATTCGCTACAGCTCACGCATGCATCCAGCTCTATTAACTGCTGCTTAGTCAGTTCCTTAGAAAGATAATTTTCCTTTTTCATCTGAAAGTACTCCTTACTGTCATTACTGTCATTCCGTGCTTGACACGGAATCCAGGGTTTTTATTATTCTGGATTCCCGCTTTCGCGGGAATGACAAAAGTGGCGAGAATGATATTTTCATTATCTTTTGAACCTCTTTGAGATATAATCGTTTCATTTTTTACTCTCTCAAAAATTTCATACTTACATCCTTTGGAAGACATAAGCCGGCCTCAACCTCGATTATTTTCAAGATACCACTCGGTACAGGGCAGGCGACATGCTTTAAATGCTTTGCTGCAGACCTGTAGACAAGATTATTGAGATACCCTGTGAATGCATCCATTCTGTTGAGGGTAGATATATCTTCAAGCATTTTTTTCACCATTTCACACTCAGTGTCAATGAAGATATGAATTTTTTTCTCTTTACCTATCTCCGCTGTTATAGCAACAGGAAAACCACATATACCAGGATCCACAACAATCTTTGTCATTTAACACTTTTTTCTTTCATCTCCACAGGGGACGATGGCCTTTCAAGGAGGTCCTTCAAGTTAGGGAAAGTATCCTTCATATGAGGGAAATGCATTGCCTGCACAAACTCCTTCTGAAAGTTCGGATCAACAGCTATCTCAACAAAGTTGACCTCCCTCGCCTTTCTTTCAGCTTCATCGCGTTTATCAATATTGAGAAGCGCTATCCGTGCACCATCACCTGCAGCATTCCCCACAGCATAGACATTCTTGATGTCACAATCAGGAAACATTCCCATGATCATTGCAGACTCCTTATCGATATAGCTACCAAATGCACCTGCAAGTATTACCTTATCAATCTTCTTGATGCCAAGTTTATTCATAAGGAGTTTTGCCCCTGCATAAAGCGCAGCCTTTGCAAGCTGTATCGCCCTTATATCACCGAGGGTAATTGTAATATCTGTCCCGACCGAGGTCTCATCCGCCCAGGCTATAACAAATTCTGCCTTCCCTTCGCTGTCTCTCCTGAACCGCGGAGTATTTAAGTTCGAATTGAAGTTTCCGTTCTTCATAATAACCCCAGCCCTAAACATCTCAGCAACCGCATCTATAATTCCTGATCCGCATATCCCTTTCGCATCTACCTTTTCAAGGTGGGCATGCCAGTCTGTCTTCCCTATTACCTTAAACATTACCTCCCTTGTATCAGGGTCTATCTTTACACGTTCAATAGCCCCGGGGGCTGCCCTCATCCCAAATTTAATCTGCGCCCCCTCGTAGGCAGGGCCAGTAGCACACGAGGTAGAGTATATCCTATCCCTGTTTCCAAGCAGTAACTCTCCGTTTGTACCTATATCGATTATAAGTTCCATACTGTCCTGATTATATGGCTCCTCAGCTATAAGGACACCTACATTATCTGCACCAACAAAACCGGCCTCTATAGGGAGAACATGTATATACGAAGAACCATTTATTTTTATCCCCATATCCCTCGCCTTTATATTCAATGCCTTCTGTACCGCAGGTATAAAAGGGGCCTTGCCAATATATTCAGGATTGAAACCAAGGAATATATGGTGCATCGCCGTATTAAAGACAATCGTCATATCGACTATATCCTCTGTGCCACACTTTTTACCTCCATATTCTAGTGATTCTACTGCAGTAGTAATAATCTGGTTCAATCCATCTATAATGACCCCCTGCATCTTTTCTAACCCGTTAGTGTTCATCATTGCATACGTTATCCTCGACATCACATCTTCACCATACGGAACCTGCGGGTTCATCATCGATTCCGTGCTTAAAATCCTTCCTGTTGTAAGATCGCAGAGATAACCCACAACAGTAGTTGTCCCTACATCTACTGCTATTCCATATGTATCCTCAACAAAGCCTGGCTCTACCTTTACAATCTCTCTACCTATCCATACAGAAACGGTTATCTCCCATTTTCCCTCTCTCAGGATATCCTGAAGTTTCCTCAGAACAGGGAAGTCTATCGTGGTTATATTCAGGCCATATTTCTCTTTCAGCGCTTCTGTTACCCTCTCTGAGTCTCCAACTGTGATGTCATGAAGGGTTGGTGGTGTGAGCTCTATGTGATATTTCTTCACGGCAGGATTTAATGCGATAGCCCTCTCTGTCGCCGTCTTTCTTACTACCTGTTTCCCGGCCCTGCTTTTCTCGGGAACAAATATCTTCACATCGCCCTGAATCTCTGCAGTGCAGGCTAAACGGATATTTGGTCCGTCTTCAGGTTTTATAAACTTTTTCTCATCCTCTATTAACTGGCTCAGATGTGACATCCTTGAGTCTATGGCATCCTTTTCAAAATATCCCTCATCTATCCTCACCTTACATTTCCCACATGTCTTCTTACTACCACAGATAGACTCAAGATCAACACCGAGATCCCTTGCGGCCTCAAGGAGGGTCTTACCCTCATCCACTTCACCCCTCCTCCCTGCCGGCTGAAATATTACCATATGTTTTTTCATCTAAACTTCCCTCAAATATAAAGGGTATGTTTACCTAAAGAATAAATATCTAAGTCAGATATAACAATATCGTAGATCAGGCATTGCGTCTGAATTACACCTTTTATAACCTTATATGCCATTTATGGTTCAGAAGATCTTAATTCAGATGATCTCGATGGGCTGATTGATTTATACTTACTCTTTCTTCCATAAGGACATATATTTATACAGAGCCCGCAATTCGGTTTTCCCTTTACCGCCCTGCTATTTTTCTTATAGATGTCACAATAACTTGTTCTCACGAGTTCAACAAAAGGCTCATATCGTGACCAATCGCTACCAGTGAGTGCACTCGAAGGACAGAAGTCTACACATAAAGTACACTCACCGCAAAGACTGAACTCAACCGGATTATCAAGGATAAGAGGCGCATTGGTAAGGACAGTTGCAAGTGAGAGTCTTGGGCCATATTCAGGGTTTATGAGCAGTCCATTCCTCCCAACCCAACCCAGCCCAGCAGACGTAGCAGCAACCTTATGGTTAAAAAGGGAGTAAAGTTTTGAGATGAAGGTACCTCTTATTCTGTCTGAGTCAGGTGGTATGCAGAGATACTTATAACCGATGCACTTAAGGTACTGGGCAACCCTTTTCTGCAACCTGATGAGTAATCCGATCGTATTTTCGTTCAGGTTTCTATCAACACCGATCGAGATGGCATTTTCGAGGTGAGCAATCTCATAGCTCAGGACTTTCTTTACCCCTGCAAAACCGACAACTGTCGCTCCAGAAGTTATGAGATCTTTCTTAATATTGTCACTTAGCAACTTTTTTAGCCTCCGCCTCATCCTTCAGTTTCTTGAGGGAACTCACAAGGTTAATTGCATCTTTAAGGGCGTTACTTGCGTCTTTTGCGTAACCATCTGCTCCCCATTTTTCAGCAATGTCCTGTGATACGGGTGCACCACCTATCATTATTTTTATATTGGGGTTCTTTGCCTTCAGGTTATCAATCACTTTTTTCATTCCACCCATTGTCGTGGTCATCATAGCAGAGAGGCATACAAGGTCAGAGTCTGTCTTCATCTGTTCCTCAACAAATTTGTCCAGAGGTACATCACGTCCAAGGTCATAGATTGTGAATCCTGCAACATCGAACATCATCTTTACGATATTCTTACCTATATCATGCACATCCCCTTCAACTGTACCGATTACAACAGACCCTTTTACACCGAGATCCATTTTTCTCACATGTGGCTTAAGAATATCCAATCCTGCATAGAGTGCATCTGCACACATAAGCATCTCGGGGACAAAGTACTCCTGTGCCTCAAAGAGCCTTCCAACCTCCTCCATTCCACTCACAAGCCCATTGAATATCGCATCCGATGATTCCAATCCAACATTTAGTGCCTCGTTTGAGGCTTCCTTTGCTGTATCTTCGTCATAGTGAATTACAGCATTCCTGAGTTTCTCTAATATCTCTTTTCTCTTTTCTTCAGTAGCCATGTCTAACTCCTGTATTTTTTAACTTCATCCATCATTGCATTGAAATTTTCAGGTGGCACAGTCGGCCAGACATCACAGCCAGGCCATATTGCACTCACACTATCATCCATACATTTCTTGATTGTCTCCCTCACCAATTCAGGTGCTCCGGCAACGAGAACATTATAAGGGTCGTAATTCCCAAAGATAAGTGTATCCTTTCCAAGTATCTGGCGTGTTTGTACAACATCGTTTTTCTGATCAACGCTTATAGCTGTAGCACCTGTCTCGACCATAAAAGTGACTATATCATTTGTCTTTCCACAAATATGTATGACACTCGGAATACTTAACTTTTCAAAGATTTTTTTAAGATAGGGCAGTATCAGATTCTTAAACAGACGTGGGCTTAAGACATCAGAAGTTGCTCCCATTTCCCTAACTGTTATATAATCTGCACCTGCCTTTTCATACTGATTGGCAATCACAATAATCGCGTCACTGAGCAGTCCAAGAAGTTTACCCACTTTGTCAGGTTTTTTGAAAGAAAGTTTTAAAAGGTCATTGAGTTCCATTATCTGACCTGCAAGTGTAAAAGGCCCAAGGACATATGTCCCAACAACAACCTCATCACCAATATCCTTCTTTAATAAGCCGATAGTCTCGCTTACAAGGGGTACCCTCCCTCTCATCTGCAGGCCGGCAGGAATGGATATTTCCATCTCATCTTCATTGTTTATTAATTTCTTTTTTATTGTTGGATACAGGATGTCCTCCACATGGGCATAGACATTTATCTCACAACCAAGCGCCTCAGCCTCGACACAGAGATCAAAAGGGACAATACCACATTCAAAGCCAAAGATTCTGTGCGATGATGCGGCAGTGTCGGACATCATCTTTGCATCTGAATGCAACTCAGCAAATTTGTATCCGAATTTTTTAAGTCCCTCTGTGGTCACATTTCCCATACCACTGAAGCAAGGAGGTCTATCGATCTCTTCACTATTAAAGAGCCTCATAACTCTTTCCCGTGATGTTAATTCAGCACCTATCATTAATATCTCCTTATATTCTTATTTTCTGGCTCCACCGGTTACTACCTTCTCAATAAAATCAGAGAAATATTTTCTTATAGGAAGATTCCCATTTTCTGGTATGTTTCCCGTTTCATCAAACACAAGCGTTGAAAGTAAAATATGGGCAGTTGCTACGGCAGGAAAAATCCTAGGAGCTGTAACAATAGGCCCGTAAAAATTGAAATCGCTCCATAATACTGAAGACATACCCTGAGCTACAGCATCCATCGTCTTAAAACCTTCAATCCCCCAAAAGGTCTTCGAATCCTTCCACATATGTGTCCCATTCGAATATGCACCACCACAGGGAAGTCCGAATTTTTCTTTTATTAATCTATTGGCTATTAGAGAAAAGGATGTTGATGGAAGGTTCATAACAGATGTATCCACAATTATCGTATCAAAGACATCTGCACCCTGAGAAAGGATATGCTCGAGTGACCTAACCCTTCCCATAGGTGTCTGGTCTTTATCATCAAAGGCCTGGATAACAACATGCCTTATTCCAAGGTCCTTTAACTTATTAACCTGTCCCTTTATATCCTTGTCCCATGGTGTAATGCTATTGTATAGGAACTTGTCCTGAACTCCCAACTGTGCAATATACTCCGTAGCCTTTGCCCTCTTTTCAGCAACCCACATATCAATACCGAACGGCATATCAGTCGTCTCCAGATAAAAATCGATATAGACTTTGGCCTCTTCTGGCGTATTTGCTACCATAGCAACCATGGCAGGTATACCTGTAGAACGGGAGAGTTCTTCCTGTTTCTTTATAAGTTCTTTAGCCTTCTGCCTGTCAAAATCCCCTTTTCTGTCTGTAAGGATTCTGTCCTTGTTGTGAAACATGGATGCTATAAGAAATGGTGGATTCTCTCCTGGCTGTCCCCCGACCTTTATATTACCGATACTACAAACCTTTTGTTCTTTATTGAATCTGAACAAACTAATCCTCCTCTTTCCTTCACCTAATACATTGTAAACTCTGTTTCAATAGTACCTTCTGGATTCCCGTTTTCACGGGAATGACGTCATTCCTGCGAAAGCAGGAATCCAGTAAAAAAACCCTGCAGAATATTTTTGAAGGGGGCGAGGCAAAGCCTCGCCCCTACCCTTCTTTTCTTACTCCCGACCATTCTTAGAAAATTCCATGGTCGAACTTCGGCTGTGGCAGATACTCCCATGACTGTCCTTTTGAATATTTATCAGCAATATCTAATGCCTTCAAGGCGTATTCAAAAGCATAGGGGATTCCTGGTCCACCGGGAACAAATCCAGCCCCTATCATACCCACAGCTACTGCCTCAAAGATCTCACCGGTAGTTGCACCTGCCTTTATTGCAGGAATCACGTGGATGATGCACCTCGGTGAACACCAGGATACACCGATTGCAGTAAACATCAATTCCTTTATCTTTTTTGAGATCGCTCCATCACCAAATATGGTGGCATAAAAATCAGCAAAGGTCTTTCCTGGATCAGGAGTGACTGTATTTATTATCTTGAACATCCTCGGTAAAAAACCCATGAGGTTCTCCATATACTTATTTACTTCTTCGGCTGTCATCTTTTTCTCGGCCATTTTCTTTCCTCCTTTTCTTTAACAAAAAAGAAATTCAAATACTCCCATCGCCCTACCTCTTTACTTCTAAACCATTATATAAATCACCACCTCCTCTCACCTTTAAATTTTACTCCTTAATTCAGTTTCCATTCCCTCGCAATATTAACAAATGTCTCTACATTTTTTATAGGAACTGTTGGTGGAATATCACATCCAGGCATCAAAACAAATCCGCCTTCAAGACCTGCTGTCTCTATACATCTTCGTGTCATTTCCTCAACCTCGGAGGGAGTTCCATTGTTAAGAACAGATACAGGGTTAACATTTCCTGCAAAACATATCTTTCCCAAGAGTTCAGACTTAGCCCTTGCTATATCTACCTTATGGTCAAGACTGATACAGTCGGCTCCCATCTTAGGGAAAAGGTCAAGTCTATCTGATGTATCACCACAGATATGGACAAGAACTTTTACGCCTTTTATCTTTGCCCATGAGGTAACCTTCTGAAGATAGGGAAGAGCAAAGTTCTCAAACTGCTTTCTCGATATGAGATCTCCAGAGGCTGTTGGATCAGCAAGACATATCATCTTTATAATTCCTTTATCAGCCAGATGGGAATAAAATTCTATGTTTAGATTGGCCGCAAAATCAACAATCTTTTTAGCAAGTTCAGGGCTCTTAAAGGTCCCTCTCATCATCTTCTCTACACCAAACATCTGCGCTCCCAGCGTGAAAGGACCCCAGGCGGTAGCAGTAACAACAAACTCATCGCCTATTGCACGAGAGACCATTTCTGTAGCCTCCCATATAGCACTCACAGTTGCATTATCTTTAAGCCTTTCAAGGTCAAGTTTGTCAAGATCGCTTTCTGTATTAACCAGAGGTTCTTCAAGATCAGGGGCTCCTATTTCTCTGTATCTAATCTTACCACCGAGTGCTGATGCATGGAAGTTGTTATATCCTGAGCCAACATAAACAATATCTGAAAAGGACCTTTTCGAAAAGGAGATGATCATATCTGCCATTCCTTTTGCATCCTCTGCTAAGGATTTAAAGGAATTACCTGTATTATACATGGTAAACATACCACCTCCAAAAAGGGCGACAGGAATTCTTGGTGGTTTATGAAAATCGAAGGCTGTAAATATTACTTCTTTTGGTGTCATAGGATAACCCTAAGGTGTCATTACATGTTACTACAATTTATTTTTGTTATTATATTATACTAATTTCTCGGATTTGATTCTGTCAGGAAGGCGACAATTTAATTTTTTAGGGTTTTCTTTCTTTTGTTCTTTCTATATCTTTAATATCAAACTTTGTTCTACCATGCCGAGCAAGCGCCCTTAAGTCTTTAATCTGTATCTCTCTATTGGTTAGAATGATAACCCCCTTGTCTTCAAGATTATTAAGAATCTCTGTTACTGTCTGTCTCGATGCGCCCACAAGATCTGCAATAGTCTGGTGAGTCATTTTAAAGTTTATTTTCACAAAATCGTCCTTATAATCACCTTCCTGAATAGCCATTTTTACAAGAAGGTGTGCCACCCTTGCTTCTACATTTTTCTCAACTGAATGTTCTATATGTATTTCTTTTTCGATAAGTCTTTTTCCAAGGAATTCTATTATCTTGATGGCAATCTCCGGTTTTTCATCGATCATTTTAATAACCTGATCTTTCTTAATCGGATAGACAGTCGCATCCTTATATGCTCCTGCAAAACAATATCTGCATCCACCAAATACCTCTGCCAATCCAAATATCTCCCCTGGAAATCTGAGGGACATAGATGTCTCTTTACCCGATGCAGTTATACTGAATATCTTAACTATGCCACTTGAAACAACATAAATACAATTGCTTCTATCTTTTGGACTATATATAACGTCATTCTTTTTGAAGAAGAGAGGCTTTACCTTATTGAGGTATTTTGGGGCTATGATTTCTCTAAAGTCTATAAGTGTATAATACCAGGGCTTCTCCATATTTTAGTGTAACAATAATGAACCAACCCGTCAAATAAAAATCCCGGCAGCGACCTACTTTCCCAGGACCTCGCGGTCCAAGTATCATCGGCCTTGGAGGGCTTAACTTCCGTGTTCGGGATGGGAACGGGTGTTTCCCCTCCGGTATCGCCACCGGGAAAACTCTTAACAACTGAATAGGAAATCTTTTTTGCCCTTTATCAGAAACGGGTCAAGCCGCACGGCCTATTAGTACTGGTTAGCTGAATGGATTACTCCACTTA
>CAKKSD010000023.1 GCA_919902995.1 Thermodesulfovibrionia bacterium | reverse complement strand
TCTCCTGGAATTCTTTGACCCTTTGGACATCACCTTTGGCAAGGGCATCTTTAAATTTAGCCAGATTCTCTCTTAGGGTGTGCGCCATTTCCCTTTGTTGATTAAGATAACCTTTCAACAAATTCTTTACTTCCGCTTCCCGTTCTTCCTGGGCTGATAAGACACCTTGCGTCATACTATCAAAGTCTTTTTTTCTTAAATGTTCGTTATGAGCGAGGATGTCACGTAACTGAGCGCTAATTTTTCGCCCCTCTTCTTTATTATCAAGAAAGATCTCTTGGAAGTCATCAAGGATCTGATGTGTAGTATCAAAAATTGCCCCTACACTTTCGATCCTCGTCTCATAAGAGGAAACGACATTTTCCGCGGCATTCTTTAAATCTAAGGCTTCTGGCATCTTTAAAATTACTCCTCTTTTGGAAGGAATTTCTTGGCGAACCATGCTTTTCCCTGCTTTTGCAGGCTAAGGATAACCCGGCAAGAACCCCTGTTAGTCATTGACTTTATCCCTTAGGCTGCTGTGGCTGTTAAGCCAATCGCTTCAGCATACTTCAGGTAAGTCTCGACTGATGCCACCACTACTCTGGCTTCAATCGCAAGAAGCTCTATACCAACTAAAGAGACTCTTACCCAGGCATCAATCACAACGCCTTTATCCAGGATACGGTCAATAACCTCGACCAAACTGGAAGAACCAATCGCTTTTTCTACTGCCATGTTATTTCACCTCCTTCGTTTTTGGATTCCGCTTTTACCCCCCACCCATCTCCTCCCCCCTTGAGGGGGAGGAGATGGTGGGGGTGAGGAGCGGTCAACCTCTTACTGACTTTTTAGCCCAGCGCATCCTTGTTAACCTTATACAAGTTTATTTGGGATTCCTTGGGTGTGATGCCAAAGTTTCTTTTGAAGACCTTAGAAAAATACTTTTGGGTGTAACCAATATGTTCAGCAACCGTATCGACTCTGAGGTTCCTATTTCCGAGGAGTTCTTTAGCCCTTTTGAGTCTTATATTACGGGAGTAATGCTGAAATGTCTGGCCGGTAATGAGTCTGAAGTATTTGCAAAAATAGGTCCTGTTCAAGCCGGCCATCCTGCAAGCATCGTTAAGGTCTAATGTTTCAAGGTTTAATGTTTCATCGTTAAGGTCTAATGTTTCTTTGAGGTCTTTATTTATATAGTCAGTTACCTTTAGTATGCCATTTAAAATATGGTTTGGTATACTTGGTATACCATGATAATCTCGATTAATAACAGGTTCCTCTACAGACATAGATATACACTGTCGCTTTCGTATCTCGGTGCCAATAGCGCATAGAAGTATCTTGGCCTTATAGAGTAGCTCTTTGGGGCTAAAGGGCTTTTTGATGTAATCCCTTGCACCCAGTCTTAAGGCATGAATGCATCTTTCTTCTGTTCCGTAACCTGTGATTATGATAACGGGAATGGAGGGATAGTCATTCTTTATCCTTTTAAGCACCTCAAAGCCGTCTAAATCGGGCAGTATGAGGTCGAGAAAAACGAGATCAATCTCCTTAGAAAGCATATTCAGCCCCTCACAGGCGGTCGATGCAAGAAACACCCTATAGTGGTCTTTAAAAACCTCCCATAATAACTCATTCGTATCCTCACTATCATCAATTATTAAAATTCTCTTTGCCTGAGGCATAGTCCCTCAACCTCCCGAGCCCGAGTAAAGTATTTTTATTCCAATTCTATTTGGAGATTTATACATAATGAATATATATATCACTTATCACTCACTTATATCTATATCATCTATATCACTCGCTAAAACAAATGTCTACCTCTTTAAATCAAAAAGATTCGTCTTTTTTGCAATTTTTATCTGGGGGAAAGTCTCGATAATTCCACTTGACAAGGAGATTTATCTGTTATAATCAGTTTATATGAAAATCGGGATCATGGGTGGGACCTTCAACCCCATTCATTACGGACATCTGAGACCTGCAGAGGAGATAAGGGAAAGGTTAAAATTAAATAAGGTCTTATTCATACCCTCTGCCCGTCCTCCACATAAAGATAGCGAGATCATCGAACCCCATCACCGTCTTGAAATGGCGAGACTTGCGATTAGATCTAATTCTTTCTTCGATGTATCCCCTATAGAGGTTGAAAGAATAGGGAAATCTTATTCGGTCAGGACACTGGAGGAGATCTTAAAAAAATACGGGGGAGAGCTCTTCTTCTTACTCGGGATAGATACTTTCCTCGAGGTACCTACATGGAGGGAGGCAGATAAGCTTTTCAGCCTTGCAAATTTAGTTATCCTCTTAAGACCACCTTATTCATTCCAATCTCTGAGCAAGTCTCCTTATCTTAGATTCCTTACAAACTCTATCCTTATAGAGTTAGACCAAGGTATAAGGCAGAGCTACCGCAAGGTTTCCGAGAATGGAAGGTCGATATGCTTTGAGAGGGTTATAAGCCTGGATATATCTTCTACCTTTATACGAAAGAACATTAAGGCAGGAAGAAGTATTAAATATCTCTTGCCTGATCCTATAGAATCGTATATAATTACGCAGAGGCTTTATAAGTAAAGGTTTCGAGTTTTGAGTTATGAGTTGGGAGTTATGAATCTTACTCTAAACTCCAAACTCATAACTCAAAACTGTAATTAATGGAGGTGTTTGGCGTTAGAATCAAAAGATAAGGCTGTCCTTTCAGCGGTTGCAGCAAGAGAAAAAAAGGCCTCAGATATCCTTGTACTGGAGCTTAAAGGACTGAGTACGATAGCTGATTATTTTCTGATCTGCTCAGGTATAACCACAAGACAGGTGAAGGCTGTAGCCGAAGCAGTTGAAGAAAAACTATCAAAGGAGACTGTTTACCCTTCCCATATAGAAGGACTTCCGGATGCTCACTGGGTCCTGATGGATTATGGAGACCTTGTTGTACATGTCTTTGATGAGGATACAAGACATTATTACGAGCTTGAAAAACTCTGGGGTGATGCCCAGAAGATTGAGATTTAGGAACCAATAGGGGCTGCGTTATTATGTTTAGGCGTATATTATTCTTTGGTATAATCTTTTTTATGATTCTTTCCATCCTTGGTATTGGTTATCTGGCCAATATAAATAGGGATGTTATAACAATAAATCTCGCCTGGAAAATCTACGAAATATCCAAGATCGGTCTTATCCTGCTTTCCTGGGCATCTGGTGCCCTTCTCGTAATCCTTATCGTGGCGATAAAAGATACAAGAAGGTATTTCTTAAACTGGAAGGCCACGAAGATACACAAGAAGGAATTGAAAATTCAGGAGATGTATTCTAAGGGTGCAAATGCCCTCCTTGCAAGAAGAAATACTGAGGCAATTGGCTATTTTGATAAGATCCTCCAGCAGGACTCAAATCACATAGATTCCCTCCTCAGGCTCGGAAACCTTTTCCACAAGGAGAAAAATATCAATGAGGCTATCCGGCTCCACCAGAAGGCAATGGACCTGAGCCCATCAAATATAGAGATATTATTCGCCCTTGAGGCAGATTACGAGGAGGCAAGGAGATTGGAAGATGCACTCCACATGTTAAAGCACATCCTTGATATTGATGGAACCAATCTTACGGCACTTTATAAAATGAGGGATATATACCAGAGGCAGGGAAGGTGGGAAGATGCCAATATGGTTCAGATCAAGATACTGAAAGGTATATTTTCATCTGAGGACAGGAAAGTCGAGCAACAGAGATTCATCGGGATGAGATATGAACTCGGTAGAAGTCTCCTTGAGGATGGTAACCTGGATAAGGCCAAAAGGGTTTTTAAAGGGGTTCTGAAACTCGATAAGGATTTTATACCTGCCTATCTCGGCCTCGGAGAGGTTTATTTAAGTGAGGGCGATGTCACCGGGGCATCAGAACTCTGGGAGAGGGCCTATTATACGACTTCATCTGTTACCTTTCTGCTAAGGCTCGAGGATCTATTCCTTTCCCTCGGAGAACCAAATAAGATTATCGAGATATACCAGAGGGCACTCTCTTCAAGGCCAAACGACCTCATCCTTAACTTTTTCCTTGGGAAGCTTTACTACAGGCTCGAGATGGTAGATGATGCCTATGATATCCTTACTTCAATGGATAGCGGTGCAGAGGACCTCCCTGACCTCCATAAACTCATCGGTAACATATACCTGAGGAGGGGGTTTCCTGATAAGGCATCACAGGAGTTTAAAAAGGCCTTGAAATTCAGAAAAAAGGTTGTGATCCCATACAGATGCAGTAAATGTGAATATCTGTCAACGGACTGGTCAGGCCGATGTCCCCAATGTGGTAAGTGGAACACCTTTGCCGTCTATCTCGAGAAACCCTGCTGAAAACTCTTAAACTGTCACCCTAAATTCGTTTCTCTACGGGTTGTAGAGAGGGTCTTAGATGAAAAGTTTACGAGAGACGCTGAAATAAATTCGGCATGACCTTCATATGTTAAAACTGATTAAACCTTTAATCCAGAAGAACGACACAAAGATACTTCTTATAGTGCTCGATGGAATCGGTGGACTGCCTGTAGAAAACAAGACAGAGCTTGAATCAGCTAATATCCCGAACCTTGATGCCCTTGCCAGGGAATTTGCCTGCGGCCTTCATACTCCTATCTCTTATGGAATTACACCTGGAAGTGGACCAGGACATCTCGGTCTTTTTGGATATGACCCGGTGGAATATCAGATCGGAAGGGGTGTCTTAGAGGCCCTCGGCCTTGGCCTTGATGTAAGAAAGACCGATGTAGCCGTTAGATGCAATTATGCTACGATCAAAGATGGGGTGATTATAGATAGGAGGGCTGGAAGGGTTCCAACAGAGAAGAATAGGGGTCTCACAGAGAGATTACAGAAGGAAATTAATAAGATTGACGGGGTAGAGATAATGTTTTCTTCTGGTATGGAGCACAGGTTTGTGGTACTTTTCAGATTCACAAAGTCTCTCAGTCCTGACTCGACAATGGTAACTGATACAGACCCACAGAAAGAGGGATCGAAACCACTTTCACCAAGACCTCTATCTAAAAATTCCGGTAAAGTATCTAAGATAGCAGAGAAATTGATAGATCTTTCTAAGGGGATACTCAAAAAGGAAGAGAAGGCTAACTATATCCTGATGAGAGGTTTCTCGCGTATACCCCATATGCCTGCCTTCTATGATGCCTTTGGATTAAAGGCGCTTGCTATTGCGACATATCCTATGTACAGAGGGCTTGCAAGGCTTGTGGGGATGGATACGCCTGCCATCGAAGGAAACATGGAGGACGAGATAGGGTTTTTAAAAAAGAGATACAATGAATATGACTTCTTTTTCCTTCATGTTAAAAAGATTGACTCCTACGGTGAGGACGGTAATTTTGATGGGAAGGTTAGAGAGATAGAGAGGTTTGATAATTTCCTTCCGGAGATACTTAATTTAAAACCTGATGTACTGATTATTACAGGAGACCATTCAACTCCTTCTATATTGAAAAGCCATAGCTGGCATCCTGTACCTGTACTTATAAAATCACCCTATGTCCTCGGTGGTATCTGTTCTGCTTTCACCGAGCGGGAATGCACTAAGGGTGAACTCAGCATATTCCCGACTGTTAATCTTATGCCACTGGCACTCGCCCATTCCCTGAGACTCAAAAAATTCGGGGCGTAGACCTTTTGTGGGTGTATGAAATTTTTCTTGGCTCTCATAAACCCTGTCAGAAAGTTTGGACGGAACTTTCTTTCTAAGGGGGTAAGCCTCCTTTACCCAACAACCTGTGCGATATGCAATAACAAATCCCATAACCATTTCTGTCCTGAGTGCTGGGATAAGATAGAATTTCTTAAGCCACCTTTGTGTCCAAAATGTGGAAGGCCTTTTTCTTCTGATATTTCTCTATCAAGAAGTCCGGATCATTTGTGTTCGGAATGCAGAGAGATAAAGACTTATTTTGATAAAGCAATTGCTATAGGTTCTTACGATGGAACTCTTGCTGAATCGATTCATTTCTTTAAATACAGAGGTAAAAAGGGACTGGGCTGTCCGTTAGGAAGAATCATGGCTGAATATATAGGTTCTAACCCTTCTCTTTTTCCACATTCATCACTTGCGGTATTACCTGTTCCTTTACATCTCAAAAGGCTCAGGGAAAGGGAATTCAACCAGTCCCTCCTCCTTGCGAAAGAAATCAGTCGTGCTTTCAGGATTCCTTTAATTCCTGATAATCTCCAGAGGGTGCGCTGGACAAAGCCACAGATAGAGCTTAAAGGTGAAGAGAGATTAATGAATGTGAAGGGCGCATTTGAGGTAAAGGATCCGAAGGATATAGAAGGTAAATCACTCCTCCTTATAGACGATGTTTATACAACAGGGGCAACTGTAAGAGAGTGTTCGAAAGTTTTGAAAAAGGCAGGAGCAGAGAAGGTCTATGTCCTGACTCTGGCAAGGGTGATTTAGGCCATTCAAAATATTAAAAGACAGTCCTGAAATTTTTTCAAAAGCAGGGGGTTACCTCTGGTCTTAATTTTGCGGCTTAAGATTGTCCTTAATAATGATATCTCTTTATTCAGGAATCTTATCCAACTTTCTGAATCAGCATAAACAATCAAATCCGTTTTGCCGAAGATTCCTTCAAGGATATCAACTTTCCCTCCATCTATAATTACAGTCGCTGTCACTTCCTCTTTTCCGGTGAACACAAAGCGAATAGCCATTCGGACGCCTTTAGCCTTTTCAGGATTAAAGGCTAATCTGACTCCAAGCAAAAAGTTTGGAACCGATGTTGGTCTGATAGGGGAACGTACATAACGCGCCTCCTTGTTTTGATTTCGTTTAACCACTGTTTCTGCATGGGATCCGGCAAGTACATAAACAGGCTCTTTTTTATTAATCAGAGGGGTTACTGTTTTTTTGATGTATTCGTCTTTCTGTTTGATATATTTGCCTTTGACATTATTGCCAGCAGGGCAGACAGCCATGCAGTAAGAGCATTTGTAACCGTACCCGAAGGTAAGTGTCTGCCATATCGAGATTGTTTCACTGTCACGGAAACTTGAACGGTATGACCCTACAGTCCTTGCCGAGACCATCTGTTCCACCCAATCCTGAAAGCCGGACAGAGCTTCACGATAGGAGTGGGTAAAACATGCCATAAAGTCAAACTTGTCGTCTTTACTGATAGCGCCTACAGGACAGACAGGGATGCATAGGTCACATTTAATACAGGGGTTATTTTTAAGGGGTTGACCGTAGCTATCTATCTCAGCGTCTATTAACATTGTGGTTAATACCAGGAAATTACCGTATACAGGATGGATTATAAGTCGATTTAATCCCATATGACCAAGGCCGGCTTCAATGGCAATGAGTTTATGGCTAATATCCCAGATCTTACCGGGCCAGCGGTTCAGATCTGAAGGAAAGGCATAGGTTGTATATATGCCACGAATACCAAGCGAGTTTAATCTGCGGAGTATTTTCCTGCATATATCAGAGAGTTCATCGCAGGCCCTGTGAAACTCTTCATTCGCTATATTTACGGATTGACTCTGTACTGATTCACGGTTCAGGGCCTTAATGACAGAGACGAGAGTTCTTGTTTCCGGATAAACCCTGAGGATATCTTTGAGTTCCTGTGATAGTTCCTTTCTTCCTACTTCTACAAAACCGATGTCACCGGCCCCTTCTTTAAGAAAGATATCTCTGAGTTCATCAGCTGAGAACTGCATTACTCCTCACCCAATCCTTTCCAATTTTTTTATCTCCTCTGGTTTGAATCTCCCCTTCTCTGTTATTATAGCAGTAATATACCTTGCAGGGGTTACATCGAAGGCGGGATTCATGACCTTAACTCCATGAGGGGCTATCTGGAGTTTACCCATTATATGGGTCACCTCATTTTGTGACCTTTCTTCAATAGGGATTAAATCTCCTGAAGGTGTATTAAGATCAATCGTTGATGTTGGGACAGCCACGTAGAAGGGTATCTTATTTTCCTTGCATAGTACCGCTACAGAATATGTTCCGATCTTATTTGCCACATCCCCATTCTTTGCAACCCTGTCGGCACCGACTATTGCGATATCTATAATACCTTTTTTCATAAGGGCGCCGGCCATATTATCCGTAATAAGGGTAACATCAACCCCTGCCTCCATAAGCTCCCAGGCAGTAAGCCTTGCACCCTGAAGAATCGGTCTTGTCTCATCGGCAAAGACCTTAACCCTTTTCCCCTGCTCTATCGCAACGAAGATTGGTGCTGTTGCAGTGCCATAACCCCCTGTTGCAAGTGCCCCTGCATTGCAGTGGGTGAGGATAGTAGTTCCATCCTTTATGATATCTGCCCCATGCCTCCCTATAGCCTTATTGACCTTTATATCTTCTTCAAGTAAATTTATTGATTCTTTAATTAAAAGTTCCTTCAGTTCTTTCGTATCCTTCTTACTATTGTTCTTTACAAAATTTAACATCCTCTCTATCGCCCAGAAGAGATTCACTGCTGTCGGTCTCTGTTTAGCTAAATGATTACCGACAGATTCTAAAATCTTATAGAAGGATTTAAAATCTCTTTCTTCAATCTCCTGTGCACCTAAGGCAATACCCATTGCAGCTGCTATGCCTATTGCAGGGGCACCTCTGATCTTGAGTGTCTTTATGGCATCCGCTACTTCCCTATAATCCCTGCAGTCCATATATATAACCTCGAGAGGAAGTCTTGTCTGGTCAATCATCCTCACAACCCCATCCTTCCATTCTATAGTCTTAAACATCATTGCCTCCGAAAGAGATTTCTCATAAGAATACAATACTATCGAACATTTATCAAATCATTTTAAATTATTGACAATACCCTTTTGATTCTGATATGAATTGATTATGAATGAGAAGGCAGATAAAGCAATACTGGAAGTACTTTCCTCCAAGGGACTACTATCAAAAGAGCAAATCGATAGTATCTTCCTGAAAGAAGATATCCTTCGGGCAAGACTACAGAAATCAAGGACCGGTACTATAAGAAGGGGGAGGGGTAAGATTGACTCCAGCATTACTATTGTGGACATTGTAGATTCCCTTAAATTTAATATGCCTGGAGAGGGGAACAGGTACCTTACAGAAGAGATTATTATGGAGACTGTTGCCAGGCATCTCGATCTGCCTTTCTTGAGAATAGATCCGTTGAAGCTCGATTCTGATATTGTAACAAAGGTCATTTCAAGGCCCTATGCACTCAAGCATATGCTTTTACCGATAGACCTTTCAAATAATACCCTTACTGTTGCCACGTCCAATCCTTTTGACAGGGATGGTATAGAAGAGATCGAGAGGACGACAGGGTTCAATCTAAAACTTGTTATCTCTACAAAATCTGATATCCAGAAGATAATCACAGAGTTCTATGGTTTTAAGTCTTCTGTTGCAGCAGCACATAAAGCACTTACTTCAGGGATAGACATCGGAAATCTCGAACAATATGTAAAACTCAAATCTATGTCAGAGCTTGAGGTAACAGATCAGCATATTGTAAATGCTGTCGAATATCTACTCCATTATGCCTATTCACAGCGGGCATCGGATATTCATATCGAGCCAAAAAGAGATGTAAGTCTTATCAGGTTCAGGATAGATGGTATTCTCCATAATATACACAGGATACCGAAGCCAGTTCACCTTGCAGTTATCTCACGCATAAAAACACTTTCCCGCATGGATATCTCTGAGAAGAGGAGACCTCAGGATGGCAGGATAAAAACGGATTATGATGGGAAGGAGTTAGAGCACCGTGTATCAACACTCCCTATCGCCTTCGGAGAAAAGGTTGTTATAAGGATTTTTGACCCTAATATCCTGATGCAGGATATAGATGAACTCGGAATGCTACAGAGAGAACTTGAACTCTTCAAGTCATTCATATCAAACCCCCACGGACTTATCCTTGTAACAGGACCGACAGGGAGTGGAAAGACGACAACACTTTATTCCGCATTAAAGACCCTTTCAACCTCAGAAGTAAATGTGACAACCATAGAAGACCCTATCGAGATGATCTACGAAAGATTTAACCAGACAGCCATACAGCCACAGATCGGGATTACCTTCGCAAGCAGTCTGAGGACTATCCTCAGACAGGACCCTGATATAATTATGGTTGGTGAGATAAGGGATTTTGAGACCGCTGACAATGCCATACAGGCTGCCCTCACAGGGCATCTCGTTCTTTCAACCCTCCATACAAACGATGCCCCATCTGCAATAACACGCCTCCTCGACCTCGGTGTGCCTTCCTTCTTAATCAATTCTACCTTAATAGGAGTAGTAGCCCAGAGACTCGTAAGGAATGTCTGTACCTACTGTTCAGAACCATATAGCCTTTCTGAAGAAGAGTGCTCCATCATGGGGATCAGTTACGAAAAGTGCAGGCACATAAAGGTCTCTACCGGAAGCGGATGCCCGCAGTGTAGAGGTACGGGCTATCTCGGAAGGACAGGAATATTTGAGATAATGGAGGTCACCGACAAGATAAGGGTATCCGCAGATGATAAAGCAACACCAACACTTGTAAAGAAGATAGCTAAATCTGAAGGTCTCGTTACCCTCAGGGAGTGTGCGATTAAGAAAATGTTGATGGGTATTACAACTTTCGATGAGGTTATAAGGGTAACGGGTGTTGCGGGCGATTGATATTTTCCTATTCTTTGAACCTTGGATCTAACGCATCCCTCAGTCCATCTCCGAGGAAGTTAAAACATATAATTGTGATTGATATAAAGAGACCTGGGATAAGAATCCACGGTGCTGTTGTAAGAACCCTTACTGATTGTGCTGCTGTGAGCATATTCCCCCAGCTCGGATAGGGCTCCTGGATTCCGAGACTGAGGAAACTGAGGGCTGATTCACTTATAATAAATCCAGGGACAGAAAGGGTTAACGCAATTATTGTATACGAAAGGGTATTAGGAAGGACATGTCTTATTATGATCCTCATATGGCCTGAACCTATTGCCCTTGCTGCCTGAACAAATTCCCTTTCCTTTATAGATAACACCATCCCTCTTATTACTCTCGCAAGACCTGCCCAACCTATGAAACTCAAAACGACAACTATAAGTAAATATATCTCTACCGAAGAGAGGGAGGTTGGGAAAATAGCCCTAAGGCCCAGGAGGAGATATATCCCGGGGATTGACATTATGATTTCTCCAAACCTCATAAGGAAATTATCCACCCATCCCCCGAAATACCCTGCTATCCCTCCCATGATCAGACCTAATATAAAGGACAGGAAGACACCAACAAGGCTGATAGAGAGGGATACCCTTCCTCCATAAAGGAGCCTGCTTAAGATGTCTCTTCCGTGGAGGTCTGAGCCTAGGAGGAAAACCCTTGCAGGACTATCTACCCCAAAAAGGTGGATGTTACAGGGAATAAGTCCGAAGAGGTGATAGGTAGAGTCTTTTACAAAAAGTCCTATATTATACTTCTTAGTTCTGTCAGGTTCGTATCTTTTGAATATGGGGTCTACCAAGTAATAATTATAGATAAATGGCCAATGTAAACCATCTTCATCTATGAGGTGTATTCTTACAGGTGGGTGATATGATTTTGTCCTATTCTGCTCGTAAGGGTCGTAGGGTGAAAGGAAACCTGCAAATATTGTAGCGAGTAAAAGAAAAAGTATAAACCACAGGGCAATCCATCCCCATCTATGATGCCTCAGTCCAGAGATTGCCTGCCTTAATAGACTTTCTTTTCGATTTAATTCAATTCTCATCTCAGTTTTATTCTCGGATCGATCGTTGCTAAGAGTATGTCTGCTAAGAGGTTACCCAAGATTAAAAGGATAGCCCCCATAAAAAGGCTACCCATTACGAGATAAAGGTCTTGACTCATCACAGCCTCAAGGATAAGTCTGCCAAGGCCTGGCCATGCGAAAATTATTTCTGTAAAGGCAGCACCGCTCAAAAGACCTGCTATCTCGAAGCCAAGAAGTGTTATCAGGGGATTTATTGCGTTAGGGAAAATGTGTCTCCATGTTACAGTATTAGAATGAAGTCCCTTCGCCTTTGCGGTCATAATAAAAGGTTGTCTCATCATCTCGAGGAAATTAGTCCTAACGATCCTTAGGAGCGAACCAAGACCTCCGATACCGAGAACCATAGCAGGAAGGATAAGATGATGAAATCTATCACAGAGTTTATCAAAGGGGCTAAGCGCAGCGTAATTAATACTTATAGCACCTCCTGTAGGGAACCACCCTGTCTTCGCTGCAAAGAAGACTCCCAGGAGGGCAAGAAAGAAGGTCGGTACGGAAATGGTGGCGAAGGAGAAGAATGAAAGTATTTGGTCAAAGAGGGACTTCCTCCAGAGGGCTGTATAGACACCTAATGGTAAGGCGAGAAGCCATGCCAGGATAGCGGCCGTACTTGTAAGAAGAAGTGTATTAAGGACCCTTTCGGTTATAAGCGTGGCTACAGGCACCCTGTATGTGAAGGAATACCCGAAATCGAAATGTATAATCCCCCACAACCATTTAAGGTACTGTATAGGCCAGGGCTGATCAAGCCCGAACTGTTTCCTCATGAGCTCGATAGTCTCACTGGAGATCAATGGATTAAGGGCCATCTGTGACAGAAAATCACCCGGTGCGAGTTTCATTATCCCGAAAGAAAGGAAGGTAATGCCGAATAGGAGGGGGATCATATTTATAAAACGGTGGAGTATATAGCGGATCACTTCTTGAGATAGACCTCTTCTATATAGGGAATTACTCCTGCAAGTGATGTGGGTTTTATTCCTCCGAATTTATTTCTTACGGCGTAGAGTGCTGCAGGGGTAACGGTATAAATAACAGGTAATTCTTCAGCCGCTATCTCCTGCCATCTGTGGTATATCTTCTTCCTTTTTTCTTTATCAAGCTCTGTTGCACCATCCTCGAAAAGCCTGTCTATCTCTGCCTCCCAGGTTGTTACAGGTTTTGCCTGTCTCGGGTTCCACATGTGGAGTTGACCTGAGCTATGCCATACATTTCTTCCGTTATGGGGTTCCACTCCGCCTGTGAGCCCTATTATTATCGCTTCCCAGTCGAATGTTGCATCGAGCTTTGTAACCATGGTATTGAACTGGATAGGGACAAAGTTTACCTTTATACCCAATTTATCGAGGTCCGATTTGATTATATTCCCTATATTCACCCGCTGATTATTCTCGGAATTTGTGAAAAGGGTGAACTCGACATGATGCCCCTCGCTATCATAAAGCCTTCCACCTTTATTCTTAAAACCTGCCTCCTGAAGAAGGGACTTCGCCTTGTCAAGATTATATTCGTATTTCCTGATATCAGGGTTATAGAAAAATTTAGAGGCAGGTGTGAGTGCAGAATCCTGCGGGAAGGCAAGCCCTGCCATCACATTATTTATTATGGTTTCCTTGTCAACAGAATGGGCTATGGCCTGACGGAACTTTTTATTTGTAAACCATCTTAATTTATATTGAGGAATGGCTTTAGGGTTCTGGTTGAAGAATAGGAAGGTAGTTGAGAAGGTTGGTCCGGTATTGTATATGGTGAAATTGCCTTTAGCCTCAGTTGGCTTTATCACGGCATAATCTTCTCCCCTTATACTTATCATATCTGTCTCCCCTGCCTGAAACTTAAGAAGAGAACTATTCTGATCAGGAACTATGAGGATAACGATGCTATCAAGATAGGGGAGACCGTTGCCTGTTTTATCTGTCCTCCAGTAATTGGGGTTCCTTTTCAGTACAACCCTCTGGCTCGGGATATACTCTGAAATCATAAAGGGACCTGTACCTGTTATCTTATCAGGAGGCGTATTCACACCCCAGGCAGAGTTAAAGGTCTTTGCCTTGACCATAGGTTCAAGGATATGCTTCGGCATTATCTCCATGCCGAGCGCAAAGAGTAAGGGGGCGAAGGGCTTTGGCATGATGAATCGGACAGTATAAGTATCAACCTTTTCCACTTTTATCCTTTTCCCATCAATCGTAAGGATATCCCTCGCACTTGTCGGAATATCAGGGTTATAATAGAGGTCATTATAGGTGAATACCACATCATCTGCAGTAAATTGCCTGCCATCAAACCACTTCACATTCTCTCTCAGGTGGAATGTCCAGATCTTTCCGTCAGGTGAGTACTCCCAGGACCTTGCCAACCTCGGCTCCATATCTGTAGTGAAGGGGTTTATCTGTGTGAGTCCCTCGAAGAGGAAATCTGTAATCATAGTAGTGGAGGTTTCTTTTGCTATAACAGGATTAAAGGACTTAGGGTCTGATATACTATCAAGAACAAAAGAACCACCATATGTTGGCGTCTCAGACCCTTTCAGGACAGGGATCTTTTCCTTTTTAGGGCATCCAAGGAGGAAGATTAATGATATAATAAATATAAAATACTTGATGGTTTCCAATCTCCCAGATATTATAAATATAGATGTAAGGTTTAACAAGTGGAATTTTATAGATAGCTCAGAATTATTCTTGACTTTTTTATCACCTTCGGATATTTTTTCTCTGTCCCTAAGATTTTCTATTAGACTTTGTCCTTCTGAAGGAGGGGAAATGGCTATAAGAGTTGGAATAAATGGTTTCGGAAGAATCGGAAGACATTTCTTAAGGGCATCGGTCGGCTATCCCATCGAAGTCATTGCAATTAATGATCTTACAGACCCTAAGACCCTTGCCCATCTTCTTAAATTTGACTCTATCCATGGTCAATATAAAGGTGATATCGGTGTGAAGGAGGATAGTCTTATTGTTGATGGACGTGAGATAAAGGTGCTGGCAAAGAGAGACCCTTCTGAACTACCATGGAAGGGAATAGGGGTGGAGATTGTTATCGAATCCACAGGGGTATTTACAAAACGGGATGATTCAGAAAAACACATTAAGGCAGGGGCAAAAAAGGTGATCATCTCCGCGCCTGCCAAGGGTCCGGACATCACAATTGTCCTCGGAGTGAATGAAAAGAACTATGATCATTCAAAGCACCATATTATTTCTAATGCATCCTGTACTACTAACTGTCTGGCACCAGTAGTTAAGGTACTCCATGACAATTTTAAAATCCAGAAGGGATATATGGTTACCGTCCACGCCTATACAAATGACCAGAGGATACTCGACTTCCCCCATAAGGACCTGAGAAGGGCAAGGGCAGCTGCAGTAAATATTATCCCTACAACAACAGGGGCTGCAAAGGCTATAGGGGAAGTTATCCCTGACCTTAAAGGGAAGCTCGATGGCTCAGCAAGGAGGGTGCCTGTAGCTGATGGGTCTCTGATAGACCTCACCGTTGTTGTTGAAAACTCTACTACTGTAGAAGAGGTGAATAGAAAGATCAAAGAATCATCAGAAGGGGCGATGAAGGGATATCTCCAGTATAGCGAAGAACCTCTTGTTTCATCAGATATCGTTGGTAATCCCTATTCCTCAATCTTTGATGCCCAGTCGACACAGGTTTTAGAAGGCAACCTTGTCCATGTGGTATCGTGGTATGATAATGAATGGGGATATTCCTGCAGGCTGAGAGATCTGGTTCTTCATATTTCCGGTTCATAGAAAAAGAGATTCCTCGCGGAGCCTACCCTGAGCGGAACAACGAGATTCTTCGTCCCGATAGAAATCGGGACTCAGAATGACAACCCTATTAGCGTCATTGCGAGGCAAAGCCGAAGCAATCTCTTTTTTGAATACTAATAATCGGAGGACTTAATGGCTATAAAGAATCCAGCAATAGTGAGAGGAAATTTTAATAAGCTTACTATCGCAGATATTAATCTTAAAGGTAAAAGTCTTTTTATCCGTGCAGATTTTAATGTCCCGCTGGATGAAAACCTTAACATCACAGACGACAGAAGGATAAAGGCGACCCTCCCAACAATCAACTATGCCATAGATGAAGGAGCCAAAGTTATACTTGCATCCCATCTCGGGAGACCAAAGGGGAAAGTTGATCTAAGATATAGCCTTGCACCTGTTTCAAGGAGGCTTACACGACTTTTAGGTAAGGAGGTGATATTTGCCCCTAATTCTATTGGTCCTCAGGTTGAGGCGGTAGTTAAAAAGATGAAAGAAGGGGATGTTGTTCTTCTTGAGAATCTAAGATTTCATGGTGAGGAAGAAAAGAATGATGAAGGTTATGCAAAATCCCTCGCCTCACTTGCTGATTATTACATAGATGATGCCTTTGGTGCAGCCCACAGGACCCATGCATCCCTCGTAGGTATCCCTAAGTTTGTACCGATCGCTGCTGCAGGGTTTCTTATGAAAAAGGAGATAGAGTACCTGCAGGGTATTATCATAAATCCTGTAAGACCCTTTGTGGCTGTACTTGGAGGGGCAAAGGTATCAGGAAAGATAGGCGTTATAGAAAATCTCTATGATAAGGTGGATAAGGTAATAATAGGTGGTGGAATGGCATTTACTTTCATAAAGGCTATGGGATGGGAAGTAGGAAATTCCCTTGTCGAAGAAGACATGCTCGAGATAGCCCTGAGGATAAAGAAGAAGGCGGAAGAGAAAGGTATAAAATTCTATCTGCCTGTTGACTGTGTTATTGCACAGTCAATGGAGGCCGGTGCAGAAACAAAAATAGTTCCGGCACAGGAGATCCCGAAGGGCTGGAGGGCGCTCGATATAGGTCCTGCTTCTGTAAAGCTCTTCTCAGAGGCGCTGTCAAGTGCGAAGACCATCCTCTGGAATGGACCGATGGGGGTCTTCGAGATGGATGCCTTCTCGAGAGGGACCTTTGCAATCGCCCATGCAATTGCAGATGCCTATGCACTTACGATAGTTGGTGGAGGGGATACCGATGTAGCAGTCCACCGGGCTGGTGTGACAGAGAATATGTCCTTCATCTCAACAGGGGGAGGTTCTGCGCTCCAGCTTCTTGAAGGCAGGGAACTCCCTGCCATCGCAGTTTTAACCGATAAAAAGGAGTAGAAATTATGAAAGAGATTAGGAGAATGATTGAAATGAAAGGGAAGTATCTTTTTATTTACCCTGTCTTTTTTATGGTATTGTCCCTGTTTTTCCCATATGTAACAGAGGCGCTATCAGTCGGACAGGAAGCACCTTCTTTTACACTTCATCTTTTTGAGGGGAAGACACTAAGTCTATCAGAGTTAAAAGGCAAACCAGTCATCCTTAACTTCTGGGCATCATGGTGACCATTCTGTAAACGGGAGGCTCCCGTTCTGTCAAGATTATCTTCAAAATATCATGGGAAGGAACTGACCTTTGTTGGTATCAACATCTGGGATGAGGAAGATAAGGCGAAGAAGTATATTAAGGATTACGGATTAAAGTACTTTATAGGACGTGATAATAACGAATCTATATTGAGGAGCTACGGAGTTACAGGTACACCTAACACCTTCTTTATTGATAAAGAGGGTAAGATTTTTAAGATCCGTAAAGGGGCTTTGCAGGAAGGGGAGTTGTTAAAGTTAATCGAAGAGCTTCTGAAAAAGTAGTTAGGGCTGTTCCAGAATGTCGTCCTTAATTAGGGAAGGCGACCTGAAATCAAGACCGAATCATCAATAATCTTTTCCCTTATATCCCTTAGCCCTGTTTTTCGAAACCACCCCTTTATCTCATCATGGGAATAGCATCTTCCAGCAACGGTATTTATGAGCATATTCACTGAGGAGAGAGTGCTCTTCAATGGGTATGTCCTATCATCGGAAAGATAAGCCTCCTGTATAATAATTCTCCCTCTCTTATTAAGAGCCCTCCTGCATTTTCTTAAAAGTTGAATGTTATCCTTTTCTGAGAGCGAATGTAATACCTGACTGATAAAGATAAGGTCGTAACCTTTCCCGATGTCATCAAAGAGAAAATCCCCTCCGATAAAGATTATATCTTTTACATCTGTCATTTTGAAAACCCCCTTTGCTATCTCTATCGTCTCAGGCCTGTCAAAGAGAGTAACATGTATTCCCTTTTTCGCCATCTCTATAGAATATGTCCCTGGTCCTCCTCCGAGGTCAAGGGCGGTCTGTATACCTCTCAGTCCGATTAGGCTTATAATCTTCTTTGCCCTTAAAGATGCAAGGTTATGCATTCCCCGAATAAAGGCATCCCTGTTATGTGCAATATGAAAGGGACTACCTGTCTTTATAACCTCATCAAGGCCTGACCAGTTCTTCCAGTGGTTGTCGGCATGTCTTAAGTAATCACCCTGATAATAGGGGCTGCTACTTACAAGAAACCTTGATGCTATTGGAGAGTTTGAATAATTTTTATCTCGTTTCTTCAAGAGCCCGAGACCAGTAAGTGCATCAAGTAGTATCTCGGTTGCCCTCAAATCAGTTCCAAGCCTTTTTGAGATTGTACTAACTGACCGAGGTTTTTCTAAGTGATCAAATACCCTGTAATTATTAGCGGTAAGAAGTACCCTTGCAGGTCTGAAACCATTAGAGATTTCCCTTAGTTTCTTTGCCTGTTTGATTATAGAGTTTGGATGAGAGGCTGCCATGATTTTGATATCAAAGCCTTCTTTAAGGAATACTATTTGTCATTTTTGTCCGAATTTGATTCGACGCTCAGGCTTCTCGGTGCGTGGTCTATCTGTTCAAGATTTGGTATCTCTTCAGCACCTGTAACACCGAGTTCTTTAAACTTTCTGACAGAAGGTAATACCCTTGCCTCCATAGAGCCAATCACCTTATTATAGGCATCCATAGCCTTTCCGATTGCTGAACCTATTTCATCGAAATGTCTTGCTAATGTATTGATCCTTTCATAAAGTTCCTTACCTAACATGCTTATCTGTTGGGCATTCTTCGTTACTTGCTCCTGCTGCCATCCATAGGCAATAGCCTTGAGTAGTGCAATAAAGGTTGTGGGAGTGGCAAGTATCACTTTCTTGAGACTACTATCCTCAATGAGTTTATTGTCATGTTCAAGGGCTGCACTAAAGAAAGATTCACCAGGCAGGTACATCACAACTATCTCTGGAGATTTCGGAAACTGATCCCAGTAGGATTTTGAGCCGAGGGCATTCATATGTGCCCTTACCTGGGCTACATAGCTGGTTAATGCCTTCTGCCTTTCTTCTTCAGAAGATACAGATATTGCATTGAGGTAGGCATCAACCGGCGCCTTTACATCAACCACAATCTCCCTTCCATTCGGGAGTCGGACAATCATATCAGGCCTGAGGCGTCCTGTTTCTGTTGTAACTGACTCCTGCTCATAAAAATCACAATAAGCGGTCATCCCCGCAAGCTCTGCCGCCCTCTTTAATGAAAGCTGCCCCCACGAACCACTTACCTGCGGTTTTCTCAAGGCAGTTACAAGGCTACTTGTCTCTCTTGATAATTGCTGATGGGTTGAGGCGAGCATCTTGATCTGTTCTTCAATCCCTCCATAATCCTGTCGCCTTTTTGCCTCTATAGCATTTATTTGTTCTTCGTATTTCTTTAGTGCCTCATGCAGTGGTTTAATAAGTCCATCAATAGCTGTCTGATGCTCTCCGAGTTTTCCTTTGGTGTCTGCCACTATTTTCCCAAGACGTTCTGATGCAAGTCTGAGAAAATCCTCACTGCTACTCTTTAATGCCGCTGATGAAAGGGCGTTGAATGTATTGGTCATCTCTGTTTTCATAGTCTCGATGAGAGACCTCTGCTCCTGGAGGTTCTTCTGAGATTCCTCGAATCTCGTTTTGGCTTGAACCTCAGAAACTTTTGTTCTTGATGATGCGATAAGCCACCCCACAATTCCCCCGATCACTAATCCGATGATAAGAAATACTATAGTTGTTGTCATCTAATCACCTTTCTATAATTAATTAACCGGTACTATCATCCACTCGGCAGACCATTTTCCATCGTCGAGCCTTTTAAGACAGACGACTCCTCCCATCTTAAAATCTATCACATTCTTCTCCTTATCCCCGCAGAGGAGAAGGGATGCGAGACTTCCTAAATGAGGTAAGTGACCTACAAGGACTGTATCTCCATTCATATTTGATATACGCCCAGCCCATATCTGAGGTTCATCAAGCGGTGCAAGCCCATCAGTCTCAAAAAGTCCTTTCTCAGGCTTCAGGTATTCAGAAAGAACCTCTGCGGTCTGAAGAGCCCTCGTTTTACCACTATGGAATATCTGACTTATTTTCAGGTTAAGATTCGCAACAGACGTGGATACCTTTCTTATATCCTGAAGCCCCTTCTCAGTAAGACCTTTCGCAGGGTCTTCCTCCTCCCTCTTAGCCTCTGCATGCTGGACAAGATAAAGAAGCATGGCTACCTACCTTTTTTTAAACTGTCATTGCGAGCATAGCGAATCAATCTTATTGTGCAATATTTTTAGATTGCTTCGTCGCCCTGCTTTTCGGGACTCCTCGCAACGACATCTAACGGGCCCTGAACCCCTTATAAAACTCATTCTTCTCACATACCTCTAACCAATCACAGTCGTAACAATAATTTGCAAACCATTGAGGAAATATCTCTGGAATTTTTCCCCTTACGTCCTGCCATTTGATTTTTGTCCCATGTTCAATCTTAAGAAGTCTCAATGCCATCTCATCCATCTTTTTTATCTTCTCATCGGCATCTTTATCATATTGACATCTTCCATCTTTAAGATAGGGACAACTCCCGCAGACATCGTCTGCCCCATTATAGATCTCTATCTCTTCTTTCTCTATCCTTCTAAAGATGTCCCTAAGATTATCGATAAAAGAGGTATCATAACCTTCACCTGAAAAGAAGTGAAGACATATAAGATGATGTCCCCTGAATTTTAATACTGAATCATAATTTTTCATATGTCCATATTCTTCCACCGTTTAATATCTCATCTGTCCTTTTTACAAGTCTTTTCTTATGGAGATTAAGCAGCCTCGTGCCGCTTGTATTTGATTCTATCTTCAGGAATTCCGAGGCTTCTTTTGCGGTGACTTTACCTCTCTTAAGAATCAAATTTAGTGTTTCCTTAAGATAGTTATTAAGACTCCCGAGGAGAACCCTTCTTCCATTTCCCATTTCAGCTATAACCGCAAGGCCTTTCCTTTCAAGGGCAACCTCTATATTCTCTTTCTGATTTTCCCTGAGACCGGTAAGCAGAATATATTTATCACCGTATTCTCCGGAGAGCAGACGGGATATAAGTTTAGATACAATCTCATCGGCACAGGAATAATCTATCACCCCGATCCCTGAAAAATCGAGGGCAAGAACCTCCCCATTACTTTCATTGGTAATATCTCTCTCAACCCTCTCTCTCAGCACCTGCCCCGAAGATCTCGTAACAAGATCCTTCGAACCATTCTTGAGTTCTTCTTTGAGGATTCTATAGAGGTCGTAGGTTGTCATATATCAATTCGCTCTTCTTTGAAGTGCCTGATACCATACTGCCCTCGGCAATATTCTGTTTGCCACTACGCTCTGTCTGAACCATCTGCCATGAGTGCGAGAGCGTTTATCAACAAAGCGATTGCAGAATGCCGTAGTTGCGTCATAGACGATTTCAGCAGTCTGATAGGATTTTAGATTACGGTATCCTCCATGAGGGCTGATAAGATCAGGTCTTGATTCTTGGTTCTTATTGGTCATCATATCGTCCTAAAAACATCCCGTGCATCTCATAGAAATCCTCTAGTAACTTTATGGGTAATAATTGATATCTTCGTATCTATCACCTATCCACTCCCATATTGAAACATGGTAATAATCAGACCCATTTATCTCAGAAGGTTTGTATCTATGATCACGAGCGATTTCTCCAAAAGCTCTCTTGGCTTCCTTCAACGAATTGAAATAATTGACCTCGCTTGCCATACCTCTGCTGATGACGATGACAAGATATTTTGCATCGCAAGTCTTAGGTAATTCAGATTCATAAGTAACAATGCCCATTTTTTATCTATATATGTTTTACTCATTGATAAACCCTCCAATTAAATCATATACAATTATCGTGTTGATCAAATCCCTCGCTTCATCCAAAGCCTTTCAGCTGACAGAACATTTGTGTTTATAAACTCGCTGTATCCAATTACAGTATTCCTATTCGGAAACTTATCGGCTTTGATGCTGTCAAAAACCACTAAAGTGACATTTAATCGATCCATTCTATCTAAGTCACGGTCTCGAATTCTCCCCTTATCAGTTTCAGCAGTTGCTAAATATATCCTTCCAACTCGTGCAGATTGTAATTCTGCAATTGCCTGCTGCCATCGTTCCCGTAGTGTTCTTTTTACAGATAGAATAATTGCATCATGCCTATACTGACGAAAGTAATCTTCTGATGGTAATAGAAAATCTACAGGCCCATTTAATCGGGTTTGTTTTGAAAAAGGGAAACCTGCGAGATTAAATAAGTTTTCCACCTGATATTGAAAGCTTCCACCTGCCCTTGATCTTCGTGATTGATGGATACTTTGAAATAATGCCTCAAAATATTCAAAAAGAGTCTCAGAGATATAAGTTATAAACCACCTAGAATTTTGTTTTTTATTTTGTTCTATAACAATGCTTGCATTTTTAATCAATGCCTGACAGTTAGGAAATTCTTTGCGCCTATTTTCTGTTAGCTCAAAAATGAAGGGGATAATCTTGCTCTTATAAAGTTCCTTCTCATATTTTTGAAATACATTCCATTCTTCAATTAAGACATCAAATAAAAAGGTATTGAAACTTTTTCTTACTTGTGCTTTTTCTATCTTTTTGGTAACGTATCCTAAATTCTTTATTGCTTCTTTTGCAATAATGACTCCTTGTGGCATATTAATGTTTCTTAAATTTCGTAATAGTCCTTTTGTACCCTGCAGATCGTCTTTTATACTCATTTAACCTTCTCCATTAGTACAATGTATTCTTCGGTCATTGTTGATCCTAATTCACCAGCTTTATTAGTGGGGCTATTCTTTGAAGGCATCCTCTTATTAGGAATTTTACGGATAATAGTCTCAATGTGTCTAAATCCGACATGTTTGCCAAAGTCTGCTACTATTTCATCTGTCGGCAATTGAATTCCCTTAACTGTTCTATTGCCGACTACCATGCATAAAAAACCGCCTTTTTTAACAACGCGATTCAGTTCTGCAAAACACTTATTCAAATCAACATAGAATGCCATAACATCTCTTGCCCTTTTTTTGTCAATTCGTGATATCAAGTCTGTGGCATGCCTCAAGTTTGGCGAACTATATCCTAAATGCAGATTATTAGTATCTAACTTGCCCCCTAATGACCGATTATCTGTATCTAAATCTTCATTGTCAAAACCCAGCCACTGCAAAGAAAGCCTTGAAAATTGTCCATAAGCTACTGTAGTTTTTGAATCGCCATAGGGTGGAGAGGTTACGACTATATCAACAGCGCCATCGTTAATAGTCGTTCTATGACGAGTATCTTCGTTAAGAATATTTACCCTTGTTTTGTTATTTTTAAATTGCTTCCACAAATCAGCCATGCCAGAGATATTCTTTTCAGCCCTTTCCTTAAATATCTCAATAACAGGTGGGTTAAAATCAATCAATTTTTCTTCATCTATGCGATATAATTTGAACTCACCATTCCTCGTATTTGAAGATACCCTTACTGTGAAACTAAAAACTACTCTAAAGAAATCTCTTATTCTTTCATCTGTTATTAAACTTACAGCTCTTTTTAATGTGGCAAGTTTAGATATAACATCAGGTTTAAACCAAAAATCAATATTATAGAAATCAGGACTTTCTGTTTTTCTTATTAGAGATGTCTTTCTTAAGATATTTTCTAATTCATTTTGTAAAAGCTTATAGTTGAGGGGAGTCGTTTTAACCTTACTTATCAGAAGTGAAAGAGGGTTTATATCTATTCCATAAGAATTGTAACCTTTTATGAATGCTTCTAATAAAACAGAGCCAGAACCACAAAATGGGTCTAATACTACTGCTTTAGGTTTAGCATACATATCAATAAGCCTTCCTGCTACCTGTGGTATCATCATCGCTGGGTAAGGATGGATGGAATGCGTATATGCCCTTGTGTTATCCTCGGCATAATTCCAACTTGGGTCATATTTTTTTGTCCGGGTTGAGTCTTGCCATAAATGTCTAATACTGGTTAAAGATCCGGTTTCTATACTATCATCGATTTGTGATATTCCTAAGCGGTTATAAAAAGCCAATTGTTCTTTTAAAATGAGACAATTATATTTCTCACGACAGATTTTACAATTGTCTAAAGTTGGCATACAGCAAGTCTCCTGCGGTTCTGCATAGATTTTAACTCTTGTATTTTGTTCTCTCATTTTTCAGTTATTCCATCCTTCGGCTATCGCCAATGATTATGGTGGTTTTAGTGGGCATAAGAATCTTCTCTTAACTTATCTAAGTTTTCCTAACAATTCGGTAAGTTGTTTTTTATACTTCTGCGGTGTCTCCTTCTCAAATTCAAAAGTGCTTAATGCTTTTTTCTGTTCAATTTGAGTATCCTTCCATTTGGTGATTATTTGATTGATATACTGTTCTTCATTTATATCACAATGGAAGAAGATTGCATTTAGAGTAGAAATATCTTCATTATTATTGTATAACTCATAAAGGATTCCAAAGTGAAACGATTCTTGGGCGAAAAGGCGTTGATAATAGGAATATTTAAGATAGCTGAAGACCTGTGTATCGTTGGCAGTAATTTTTCTAAGTATTTTATCTATTTCGTCAATCCACTCCTGTAGAAGCGATATATTATACTCAAATTCTCTTTTAAGATTCTTCGTCAGATTCTTTTTTATTCTCTTTGTCCTAATGTTTTCAGTGATATAAAAAATAACAATTGCAAACAGGAAACCAGCAAGAGAACCTAAAAGAGTTGCTATCACTTGTTCTTGGAATGTCATCTGTAAACCTTCTGCCGTCACCTTTTCACCCCGCTAACAATTTCATTCCATTTTAATTTATGCTCAAACTTAATAGTTTTGTCTCTTTTAAGATTTTCAACATAATTATCTATAAAATCATATGTATTATGTAAAAGCCTTAGATAATATTTTAAGGAAGGGTAGATACCATTGATAATCACCTGACAGCCATGAATCTTCGATATTCTTGAGATCTCCTTGTTTATATTTTCACCGTCTTGGATGTCTTCTACTGTAGATAGCAGGTAATACCTTTGAATCGGATGGGATTTAAACTTTTCGTAAGCGTCTCTGATTAATTGAGGATTTATCTTTATGCCATGCTTGATCTCTACAGCCTCAAATACATTATCCTCTGCATCTCTGATCTCGATATCTCCGACTCTGCCTGAACTTTTATCAGATGATGTGTGTTCCTCTAAGGGCATCAATCTTTTACCCTGAAATCTTTTCATCTCTTTTGCCAAACATTGGTATGCAGCATAAATAGCTAAAGTGGGCAATCTGGAAGCACCTCGAGTAGCATATTTAGCTTCGAAATGTTGTTTTAAAAAGTTAATGATTGTTGCAATAGTAAGAGCGGTTGGTTTAGCTAAATCAATTTTTTTCTTTTCACGATGTTCGATCAGTTTTGCAAATAAAATTAACAGATATTTTTCTGGAGATTCATTATGAGATTCGATCTGGTCCAGCAAGTAGAGAAAAGCTGTTTTTAATTCTTTTGGAGTTATTTTACATGGATAGGAGAGATCGTATGGCAGATTCTGTTCCAACGACCTTGTTAACCAGCCGCTTTCGGACATCGCCGGGAATTCCATCTCTTTCATAAAAGGTGTTATATATCTGGTATCGATACCCCTGCCAGAATATCCACCCTTCATGTTATCTTGATGTCGTCTGATATCCTGCCTTGCGTTATAAAGTTTATGTACAAGACTTGTTATTAATACTGTTAAGACCCCTTTACCCCTTTCAAAGTTTTCAGAGATAACTATTATATGAGACCTTTCCGTATTGCTTAAGGAATTAAATAATGATTCAATTTTGTTTTCATTCATCAGTGTCAATGCCCTTGCATAAATTTTGTGGAGAATTTCTGTATGAGATTTTCCTTTGCGAGTAGATGTCATGTAAAGAGCTCCGGTAGTTTATTCTCATTTAAATTTTTAATTCTTGCTCTGGCATATTTACAATACTCCTCGTTTATATCTATCCCGATATATCTTCTGCCAAGGTCTTTTGCTGCTACCGCAGTAGTTCCGCTTCCAATAAATGGGTCTAAAACAATATCATTTGGTCTTGAAAGAAGTTTTATAATTTCTTTAATAATATATAATGGATAAATTGCAGGATGTTTGCTTCCCTTTATTGTTTCTACTGCACATTCTATTACATCCCTTTTTATTGGGTTTCCCTTAATCTTTATAATAGTAAATCCCTTTTTCATAAGCTGATACTTCCTCCCACCATTCTGGCCTCCAAAAGGCTCGGAATGTATGCCTTTAATCTTCATCCGGAAACTTTCGATTTTCCCTGCTCTTACCTCTTTTATTACCTCTTGAAGTTCACAGAGGGCAAGTTTCTTCTGTTCCAAAGTGAGATTAGAGCTTTCTATTAAATCAAAGTATCTTTTTCCAATATTATTACCGTTAGTCCGTTTATTTTTTATTCCATTGTTATTTATGTAATCAGATAAGTTATAGTAATAGCCGTCATCCTTCACAAAATGGAAAAAGGGCTCTGTACTGCTTACAAGTCGTTTCTGATACTGTCTCGGTGTTGGGTTAAGTTTAACCCATGTAATGTTATTTACCAGCTTTACGGGAAATCTTTTTTGCACCTCTATCGCAAATCTGAAAGGAATGAGTTGAAGACTGCTCTCTAAATATTTATCACCCAAATTAAATACAATACTTCCGTCATTAGTTAAAATTCGCTCACATTCTGAGAAAACTCTGAGTAGATTTTCTACATATTCCTCGGTTGTTTTTTCATTGCCGATTCCGATTCCATAGTCTCTTTGTTTAAAATATGGTGGGGATGTGATTATTAAATTAATGGTATTTTTAGGAATCGATTTTAAAATAGTTAAATTATCTCCATGAATTATTTTGTCTATCAGATTTTCAAAGGAACGGTTCAAAGATATATAGGGGGTGATCGTTTCTGCTATCAGGAATTTCTTTTTTTTCTTCGCTTTTTTCTTTTCCGGCAAATTAGTGACGCTTCGCAGCTTTTTCATCCTACTCTCTTCAACTCCTTCTCTATCCTCTCAAAACCAATATTATTCGGCCGCTCACTTCTCCTTCCTTACCCCTTTAAATGCCCCCTTATCCGCCTTCTGATTGATAAATCTTTCATAACTTATTTCTTCCTCTGTTTTTACGGCGACAGCGTTTGGATTACCGTTTATACGGGAATGACAAACTATCGAGATTGCTTCGGGACTTCGTCCCTCGCAATGACCTCGTAATGAAGGCTTTACGAATAAAATCCCTCCCACTCATCCTCTATCATCTCATAAACTTCACAATCAAACATAAATTCACACTCAAGGCAGAAGCCGTCACAGGAACAGTTAAAAAAGGCAGGGGAATTTCCAATTTTACTGCTATTTTCAAATCTTCTCACCTGATTATCGTAATAATCCAGAAAAGCATAGTTTTCTGAGCTATTTTTCATCTTACCCCCCACAAAAAGGTTATTATTGTTTGGATTTAGGGATAAAACATTAATTTTAATCTTAAATAACGAGTAATTCCCCACTTTTCTTATTTCCCCTCGTTCAACCTTTCAATTTCTTCTATTGCTTTCGGATACCAATAGTCATCCCCGGTGCAAAGTCCATGATATTCACAGGTTATAGCTACGGGGTTAACCAGATATCTCTTTTCATAGGGATCGATAATTATATTTCCGGTCGGTTCAGGTGGCATCTCTTTTTCTATCCCTTCTTTAAGCATTAAGACTGTTTGATGTATTTCCTCAACTTCATCATCTGAATATTCTATTGCTATTTCTAATGTCTGATCCGGGTCTTTTCGGTTCACATAAAGAAGGACTGGTTTCAAGTCAGGGTATTTCTGTCTTAGAAAATGATGATAAATTATTAACTGTATCCTGTTGTCTTTCCTCGGCTCACCGGTCTTTCTTACCCTTTCGAAAAAATCTTCTCCCACGCCTTTGATCTCGTATAGAATCAGCTTTCCGTTGACCTTACAGAGGGCATCGAACTTACACCAGAGGTCCCAGTCATTAGGTATCTTGTTCTCTGCTGCAAGGAGGACATGGTCAGCCATCCATTTTCTTCTCAGTTTTTGCTGTATCAGCCTCCCTGCCTCAGCAACCCTCGCATAGTTCTCTCTAATCTTCACAATCTCAGGATGTATAAGAGGGAGCGGGATTTTTTTCTTCTTGTAATAAACACCCCTGAGACAGCTGATAATATCCCATGCCGAAAAATAGAGTTTCCTAGTTATTTTATTTACCATGGTTGGGTCTCATTTTATTAAAATTCTGAGATGGGATTATAGGGTTCTGATTTTTTTTCAGAATTACAAATTTTAAGAATCCTTTCTATCACCTCCATTTTTTCCTTTTCAGAGAGGAGTATAGAAAGGGGAGACTCTGAAATTATTCTTAAAATTTCTTCCCTTTTCATTTCAATTGATTCAATTGAATCATAAAAAAAGGTATTTGTCAAGGGGGGAAATAAGGTGAGGGAAAATAAATGGACAAGTGAATAGGATCAGGAGTTAATATCTTTCGATGGCAATAAGATTTCTTTTAATGTTAGACTGCGGGAGGGTAATGCTTATAATATCCTTAATCCTTGCCTCCGCCTCAGCCATCATCTTGTTAGCTTCCTTTAGCTCCTTCTCACCTGAGGGGCCTTTACTAATGACTATAATTCCGCCTCTCTTTAGGAGCGGAATGCCGAAACTTAGCATGTCTTTAATCTTATAGATCGCCCTTGTAAGAAGAATATCAAAGGAGGATTCGTAGTCATCTTTAAGTTCCTCAGCTCTCTTTTGAATTACCTCCAGACCTTCGAGGCTGAGGGCCCTGCATATATGCCTCAGAAAAAGGGTCTTCTTCATTGACGAATCTACCAGAGTAAGTACTATATCAGGATGGCATATCTTTATAGGAATCCCTGGAAATCCTGCTCCTGTACCAATGTCAATGACCCTAAGCCCCTTTCTGACAGGAATGGCTTTGAGATAGGATAATGAGTCTATGAAATGTTTGAGGACAATCCCTTTATCGTTCTTTATCGCTGTGAGGTTATATACCCTGTTCCATTTCTTAAGGTCTCTGAGGTATATAGAGAAAAGGTTTATTTGATCTTCTGTGATATTTATTCCAAGGTCCTTTGCCCCTTTAAGAAGTAACTCTAAATGCCTCATCTCCTATCTTTTCCCTTTTTCTTTTCTCAATGGCTATTATCAGAATGGACAGGGCAGCAGGGGTGACCCCGGATATCCTTCCTGCCTGACCTATAGATATAGGCCTCACATCTTCGAGCTTTTCAACGACCTCCCTTGAAAGTCCTTTTACAGAACTATAATTAAAATCAGAAGGAATCCTTTTCTCCTCGAGTCTCTTGAATCTCTCAACTCCTTCCGTCTGTCTCTTAATATAACCTTCGTATTTTATCTGTATCTCCACCTGTTCTTTAACTTCAGTCTTTAGTCTTGAGTCTGATCCTGAACTTGATTCAGGGCTGAGTTTTTCAGAAGGAGAAATGCGGTTAATATCCTCATAACATGCCTCGGGCCTCTTAAGTATCTGTGCGAGACTTACTGGTGGATCTGAATCCTCCCTAACCCTTGTCTCTTTAAGTCTCCTTATTTCTTCGTCAATCATATCTTTCTTAAGAAGAAATTTTTTATAATCTTTCTCAGAGATAAGACCTGCTCTATATCCTTTTTCCCTCAATCTTAAGTCTGCATTATCCTGCCTGAGAAGTAGCCTGTATTCAGCCCTTGAGGTAAACATCCTGTAAGGCTCTTTTGTTCCTTTTGTTATGAGGTCATCTATCATAACACCTATGTACGCCTCTGATCTATCGAGAATAAGAGGATCCTTTTCCTGAATTATGAGTGCAGCATTAATTCCTGCCATAAGTCCCTGTGCTGCTGCTTCTTCGTAACCTGATGTCCCGTTTATCTGTCCTGCATGGAAGAGCCCTTCGACTGACTTCGTTTCTAAAGCGGGTTTTAGTTGAGTCGGAGGTACAAAGTCGTACTCTATCGCATAACCAGGACGCATCATCTCTGCCTTTTCAAGTCCAGTGATAGACTTTATTAGGGCTATCTGGACATCCATAGGTAAGCTTGTGGATATGCCATTTGCATAATATTCTTTTGTTTCGAGACCTTCAGGTTCAAGGAAAACCTGATGCCTTTCCTTATCTGCAAACCTTACCACCTTATCCTCTATTGAAGGACAGTATCTCGGGCCTATTCCGTGAATCCTTCCTGTATAGAGAGGCGATCTGTCAAGGTTTTTCTTGATAATCCTGTGGGTCCTCCCATTTGTATATGTTATAAAGCAGGGAATCTGAGGGTTTGTGATCTTTTCGGTAGATGAAGAAAATGGTTTTGGCGGGTCGTCTCCGTACTGCGGAGTCGTCTTAGAAAAGTCTATTGTCTTAGCATCAAGTCTTGGAGGGGTACCTGTCTTAAGTCTTCCAAGTTTGAAACCCAGTTCCTCTAAACATATTGAAAGCCCGGTTGAAGGAAATTCACCAGCCCTTCCTGCAGGGAAGTTTGTTAAACCTATATGGATAATGCCTTTAAGGAATGTACCTGTTGTAAGGATTACTGCTCTGGATTTGAATCTCAATCCGAGGTTTGTCTCTATTCCTTTAGCCTTCCCATCTTCTACGATGACCTTCTCAACAATCCCCTGTTTTATATCAATGTTATGCTGACTTTCGAGGACTGACTTCATTGAGAGGCGATAGAGCTGTCTGTCACACTGGACTCTCAGCGCCCAGACAGCAGGACCTTTACTCTTATTGAGCACCTTGAACTGTATCCCTGCCCTGTCGGTGTTTCTCGCCATTTCACCACCAAGCGCGTCAATTTCACTCACGAGATGACTTTTTGCAAGACCACCTATAGCAGGGTTACAGGACATGAGAGCGATGCTATCGAGGTTCATCGTGAAGATTGCCACAGAGCATCCCATCCTTGCTGATGCAAGGGCTGCCTCACAGCCTGCATGGCCAGCTCCAACAACGATGATATCGTATTCCTTGTCGTAAAACACTTAACCCATCAATGCCTCTTTAGAAAGGTCACCTTCATAAATAACCTTTGCCTCTCCTTCAAGGAAGACCTGAGAGAATTCTTTACCATCCCATTTGAAATATACCTTGAGGGTTTTTCCTCCCTTCGTTTTTACATAAACAGGGGACTTAACCTTGTTTAAGGCACCAGCAATAAGGGCTGATGCTACAGAGCCTGTGCCACAGGCAAGGGTTTCATCCTCTACACCCCTTTCGTATGTCCTTATAGAAAGGTTATGGTAACCAGTAATCTTAACAAAATTTGCATTTGTGCCTGATGGTCTGAATAATTTATGATGCCTCGTTTTCCTCCCGATTCCAACCACATCTAATTTTTCTAAATTCTCTGAGAAATATACAACATGAGGAACACTAGTATTAAGAAAATTTGCTTCATATTTTTTGCCATTAATTGGAAGCTTAAAGCCGAGCCTTAATCCGTTAGGTTTCGTAAGTTCTACTTTAACTCTGCTTCCCTTTATCTCTGCCTTTATAATCCCTGCGATTGTTTCGAAGGATAACCTTGCGGGTGTTATTTTATTAAGATAAGCAAACCTCGCAGCACAGCGGGAACCATTTCCGCACATCTCTACTTCACCACCATCAGGGTTGTAGTAATGCCACTTAAAATCTGCCTTCTTAGAGTTTTCTATAAGGATGACCCCATCAGCCCCTACGGAGAATCTCCTCCTGCAGACCTTTCGAACAAAGTCCTCTATACCCCTTTTTTTGAGCATGCCCCTACGGTTGTCAATGATTATGAAATCATTTCCCTCGGCCTGCATTTTTGTGAAAGGAATCTTCATTTCAAAAATCCTGGAATTTTCTCACCCCTAATTAAATCCCCGTAATCTTCCCTTTCCCTTATAAGGAAGACTTTCCTACCTTTTACAAGCACCTCAGGCACTCTCGGACGGGAATTGTAGTTAGAGGACATAGTAAAACCATAAGCCCCTGCTGACATAATAGCCAGGAGATCTCCCTCCTTCGGTTTAGATAGGTTCCTATCCTTCGCAAGGAAATCAGCCGACTCACATATTGGGCCAACGATGTCAGCGATAATTGTATTATCCATTCTTTTCTTCACGGGGATAATCTTCTGGAATGCCCCATAGAGTGTTGGTCTTATCAGGTCATTCATTCCTGCATCTACAATGATAAAATTTTTCTCTGGACCTTTCTTCAGATATAGAACCTTAGTAACCAGTACACCTGCATTTCCTACCAACACCCTGCCTGGCTCAAGTATCAGTGTACATTCCGAATTCTTTATCAGTGAAAGTATTGCCTTTGCGAACTCTTCAGGATGGGGAGGGACTTCGTCATTATAAGTTATCCCTAAACCGCCACCTATATTTATATATTTTATCATTATACCTGAATCTCTCAGGTCTTTTATAAGTATAAGGAGCCTTTTCAGGGCATCCACGAAAGGGGAGATTTCTACAAGCTGGGAACCGATATGTTTATGTATCCCGATGACCTCTATATTAGATAGCCTCTTTGCTATATGATAGTTCTCGAGCGCATCCCCTATAGGGATGCCGAATTTATGTTCCCTCAGACCTGTAGCTATATAGGGATGTGTATTAACATCTATATCAGGATTTACTCTCAGTGCTACTCTTGCCTTTAATCCTGCCTTTTTAGCAACCGAATTTATAGCCTTAAGTTCTTCGGAAGATTCCACATTGAACATAAGTATGTCCTTCTTCAGGGCGTAAAGGATTTCTTCTCCAGTTTTCCCGACTCCGGCATAGACAATCTTCCTGGGGTCCATACCTGCCTTAAGTGCTCTGAATAGTTCTCCGCCTGAGACTACGTCAGCCCCTGCCCCTTTTTTTGCGTAGAGTCTGAGGATAGCGAGATTGGAGCATGCCTTTATTGCAAAACAGATTATATGAGGATAAGCACCGAAGGCATTGTCAAAAACCTTCAGATGTCGTTGAAGAGTTTCATGACTGTAAAGATAAAGGGGGGTACCAAACCTTTTTGCTATAAGAGATAAATGTACCTCTTCACAATATAAATCCGAGCCTTTATAATAGAAATCATGCATATTGAAATTTCTTAACACGTGAATAAGGAAATGTCAACCCATTTGATTGGATTGTCAAGCCAATTTAGAAATGTCCTATTCTTACCAAAATAGAAATGTCCGG
>CAKKSD010000022.1 GCA_919902995.1 Thermodesulfovibrionia bacterium | reverse complement strand
GCACTTAGGATACTATTTTATCCTAAGTGTTGCACTTCCTTATTGAACTGGGGAAGTTAATTTTTTCTTCTAATTATTGATTGAGCTATTTCCTTTAATGGATCTGCTCTTTCTTTAAATATCATTATTGCTTCAATTGCACTTTCTATTAATTCTTTTACCTTTTTTTTCGATTCCTTGATCCCTATTAATCCTGGATAAGTATTTTTCTCTTTCGCTGAATCCATTCCCGTATCTTTTCCGAGATCCTCTTTTGTCCCCTCTATATCGAGAATGTCATCCGTGATTTGGAATGCAAGACCAACATTTTCTCCGTAAATAGTCATTCTTCTGAGTTCTTCATCTCCTGCATTTGCCAATATACCTCCTACCCTTACAGATGCCTTTATAAGGGCTCCTGTTTTATTTTTATGGATATACTCCAGTGTTTTAAAGTCTATTTCTTTTCCTTCTGATATAATATCAACCACTTGCCCTCCAACCATACCCCTATCACCTGCTGCTATTGAAATTTCCCTTATAACCTGCAATAGAAGTTTATGATTAAACTTTTTTATACAGTCATCTGCTGTCATCATCGAAAAGGCTATTGTAAGAAGGGCATCTCCTGTCAATATTGCAATTGCCTCTCCGAACACTTTATGGTTTGTTGGTTTTCCCCGCCTTAAATTATCGTTGTCGATAGGAGGAAGATCGTCATGAATTAGAGAATATGTATGGATTAATTCAATAGCACATGCAATTGGAAGTATTGAAGAGGAATCGTCCTCGATAGTTTCATAAGATGCCAATGACAGTATTGGTCTTAACCTTTTCCCACCAGCAAAGAGTGAATATCTCATCGATTTATAGATTTCATGGGGATATTCATCTTCCATAGGGAGATAGCTACCAAGAAACCTCTCAATCATCTCTTTTTTTGATAAGAGATAATTTTTTATATCCATTCCTTCATTACTTCACTAATTCCAATTAAATTATACCTTCTTGATAATACACGTCAAGGCTTTTTATTTCTCAGTATCTCATTATAAGTCTCTGTATTGCTGTTGAAATACCTTTCTTGTCATCAATTTCGATGATTACACCATTGAACTGGATCGGCCCTTTTGCAATTTCAAAACGGATAGGGATTTGTGTAAGAAATCTCTCGATAGCCTGTTCCTTGTTTATTCCTATCACCGATAGACTGGGTCCTGTCATTCCAACATCCGTAATATATGCAGTTCCGTTCGGGAAAATCTGTTCATCAACTGTCTGAACATGAGTATGGGTTCCTATCACCGCAGAAACCTTTCCATCTAAGTACCATGCCAAAGCTATTTTCTCAGACGTAGCTTCTGCATGGAAATCTAACAGAATTATCTCTGTCTCCCTTTTCAATTTTTCTATTTCCCTTTTTGCCACCTTAAAAGGACAATCAAAAGTACCCATAAAAACTCTTCCTGAAAGATTGATTACTCCTATTCTTTCCCCATAATTTGTCTCAAACACTCCACTACCGTATCCTGCTACCCCTTCAGGGTAGTTAGCAGGTCTCAAGAGTCTTTTTTCCCTTCTTATATATTCCATTACTTCCTTCTTGTCCCAGATATGATTACCAGAGGTCATTACATGTATGCCTAACAAAAAGAGTTCTTCAGCTACTTTAGATGTAACACCAAAACCTCCTGCTGCATTTTCTACATTTGCAACTACGAAGTCTATTTTATATCGCCCAACAATATTATTCAGGTATTGGGACAGAACCTTTCTCCCTGGTTCTCCGACTATATCTCCTATAAAAAGTACTTTCATATCTATTAATGAAGAAATAGGGCGTTATTTATCAAACGCCCCATTCTTAATACATTAATCTATTTAACTTATTTATGGTTACTTGTTGGGAAATTGTTTCTGTAACTGCTTCTGTAGTTCCTCTGCTACTTTTTGAGCATCTTCTGCCCTTTTCTGTATATCCTTTGCTCGTTCTTCCCATTCTTTCTGGAATTTCGTTGCCTCTCTTGAAATTCTTCTTGCTGTAAATTCGCTGCTAATACTCAACAGGATAAGTACAGCCCCTATAATTCCGAATACAAGCCATGCCTTTTGAGATTCAATCCTATGAACTTCTACACTCGCAATAACAACAAAGAAGACCATGAGGACGATACCGATTGATGATCCTATGTACGGTATAAGTCCTAATATGGTAGTTATCGGGGTAATGGCTGAGATATAAGCTCCGCATCTATATGCAGTCTCATAAGATTCCTGAGACCCCATGAGTTTCCATATAACAAACATTATCGCAGCTCCAATAAAACTTCCTATCACAATAATAATAGGCATCAGGATAACTGATGCCAGAGCCATTCCAACACCTATAACTAAACGCAGTCCCATAATACCGAGAACCGCCTGTATAAAACCACTTATTATTCCCATAACTATAGCAAATACCAGTGGCTCAATAAATCCTCCTGTCTTTGGCATATTCCTAAAATAATTTGATGGAGACGTTAATATCTTAACTGCTGTCTGAGGGATAGCCGCAAACTCGATGCCTTTATTTTCCATTTTTTCTCCTTTCTTTTTAGATAAGTTAAATTATACAAGACCTATTTTCTTATGTCTATAAAAAACCATCCTTCCATTTTTAATAATACCCTTTCAAGATGAATGGTGGGGGGTAAAATATTCCCTGCTTATAAACTTCCTGAACTCTTCTGCCAAAAAAAGAATTATAGAGAATGGTATTAAAACAAGCCATATACTTATTGGAATAGGTGCCGTTGAAAAGATCTTATTCCCCCAGGAGTGATAAACTATAAATAACTGTAATAATATTTCAAGTACTATTCCAAGGAATATCAGTCTGTTTGAAAATAATCTTATACTGAATGCCGACTCTCTGAAGGAACGGCAGGCAAAGACGTTTGCTATTTGGGTAATTACTATTGCGGTAAGACGCGCGGTAGTCGCCTGTAGGTAAAGCATATGTAGAGCTTTGCTTCGCTTGAACGGGCAAGGTTTATAGCATATCTTGCAGTTATCTCGGAGTTCAGGTGTTCGTTAACTGCGGTGAGGATCTTTTTATACATAAAGTATAAAGATTGGATGATGTGTCATTCTGACCCTGGCTCAAGTTATGGGTAAGAATCTCAAAACGAGACACTTCGCTTCTCTCAGGGTAGATGGGTTGTCTAATTTCTAAGGTCTTATTGAAATCGTGCCGATGAGGTACTTTAGGTCCTCATCCTCGAATCTTATACCTCCGCCTAAAAAATAACTTCTTCTTTCCTTATTGATGAAATTATCATATCCTGTGTTCAGGAAGATATATTTAAACACTGTATAGCTTAAAGAGGCCTTCAGGTGGGCCCTTGTATTTCCTGACTCTTTATTATTAAAATCCCAGGCCTCAATACTTAACTTCCCCTTATCATCAAATAGGTAATAATCTCCTCCTATTCCAAAGGTATTTTCAAAGAATCCAACCCTTATTGCGGCATCCTTGTGCCTCCTCCCGATCTGTGCACTAAACTTAAGTTTATCTTCAACCTTTTCCTCTATTGTAGTACTTACCCCGGAAGGAGTTGTTACAGTAGTTTCTGTAGTAGTTACCTTACCCCTTGGATCATTGATCACCTGAAGGAGATAGAACTTATCATCTGTCGGTTGCAGGGTAACACCAAAATATCCTTTATAATTAGAATCCTTTTGCATATATTCCGTTCTGAAATCAAAGAAAGTCCTGAATCTCGTTGCCCTCGCAACATAGTCTGCTGCCTTATTTAGGGATGTATAAAGTTTCTCATCGGTCATCAGTTTCCCAATCGTCCCTTCTCCCTTATCTATCTTCTTCATCACACTATCTATTGAATCCATCGTAGTCTCAGCCTTCTTAGTAGCTGACTTAAGGCTCTCCATTGTATCCTTTATACTTCCCCTGTTCTCCTCTATAATGGTCTTTATATCCTCTGTAACATTTTTGAGACTATCTACAAGTGCAGGGCCTTTCCCCTTTAAAGAATCTGTAAACTTCTCAAGGTTAGCTAATATTCTGCCCATTCTCTCGTCGTTTGTCTCTATAATCCTGTTCAGACCCTCAGTGATGTCCCTGATATTGCTCAGGGTATCCTTCATCTTTCTCTTTCCTTCCTCAGTACCTACTACATCATTTATTGATTTCATAAAACTACTTATATCCTCAGCAGCATAACTCAACTGCGTAAGTAACCTGTCCATATCTGCAACCTGAACCACTTGGATTATCGTATCACCTTCTTTGAGAGGTAGTTGATCAAGACTGCCAGGATTTATCTCGAGGAATTTTTCACCGAGAAGACCTATCCCTTTTATTGACGCCTTTGAGTCTTTCCTTATTATTATTCCAGAATTCAAGCGGATTGTTAATCGTGCCTTTCCTTCTGATATCTCTATCTTCTCAATAGTTCCAGCATCAACTCCAGCAATCTTTACCTTTGATTTCTCGTCTATGCCAGCAACGGATGTGAAATAGGCAAATACCTTATACCCCTTCGGCTTAAATATTCTAAAATCACCAACGGTGAAGGTCATATAGGCAAGTAAAACAATTACAATAGTTACAAATATACCTACCTTTATATCAGTACCTATCCTTTCCTTCTTCATCAGACCTCCAATCCCCCGGTCACCCTTGTTAAAGTGGAATTCAGAGGGACTAAACTGTTATTGGGCCTACAGCACTACCTGTAATAAACTGCTTTACAACAGGGTTCTTTGTATTTTTTATCTCCTCAGGGGTGCCTATCTCTATTATTTCCCCATTATAGAGCATCGCTATTCTGTCTGCAATCTTATAGGCACTCACAATATCATGTGTAATCGCAATGGATGTTACCTTGAGTTTTTTCTTCATCTCGATTATCAGTTCATTTATCACATCTGCCATGATAGGGTCAATGCCCGTTGTCGGTTCATCATAAAGAAGGATTTCAGGGTTCATTGCGATTGCCCTTGCAAGACCAACCCTTTTTCTCATACCCCCGGATAGATCTGAAGGCATAAGATCCTCAATCCCTACAAGCCCTACCATCCTCAGTTTCTCTGATGATATCTCCTTAATCTCCTTGTCACTCATTTTTGTATGTTGCCTTAATCCGAATCCTACATTCTCCCACACAGAAAGTGAATCGAATAGGGCTGAACTTTGGAAAAGCATACCGAATTTCTTTCTTACCTCATTAAGTTCATTTTCTTTAATCTTTGTTATATCAACATTCGCTATAAGAACGCTTCCCCTATCTGGAGTCATTATTCCTATAATATTTTTAATAAGTACACTCTTCCCTGAACCGCTTCCACCAATTACTACCATGCTCTCTCCCCTATTTACCTCAAGGTTTACACCCAGAAGTACCTTTTTACTGTCAAAGGATTTATACAACTCAACAACCTTGATCATTTTCAGAACAACCAAGCAGAGAGAAAATAGTCAGATATAAGGATTGTCATACAGGATATAACTACTGCACCTGTAGTGGCTTTCCCAACCCCTTCCGCTCCTCCCTCTGCATTGAACCCTTTATAACAGCTTATCAATGATATAGCCATACCAAAGAATGATGCCTTTATCAAACCATGATAAATATCGCTCAATTCGAGATAATCCTTTGTTCTGCTGATATATACGGTTGGGTTTGATTCGAGAATCACTACACCAACAAAGTAACCCCCGACAATCCCTATTATATCTGCAAGAACAGTGAGTGCAGGAAGCATCAAGACTCCTGCAAGAAATCTTGGAACTATAAGATATTTTACTGGATTGGTTGCCATAGTGTAAAGTGCGTCGATCTGCTCTGTAACCTTCATTGTACCGAGTTCTGCTGCCATTGCTGCCCCTGCCCTACCTGCTACTATGATTCCTGTTAAGACTGGCCCTAATTCCCTTGTCATAGAAAGGGCAACAACAGTTCCCATGAATGCCTCTGCATTAAATCTTTTAAAACCTGTGTAACTCTGAAGTGCGAGAACCATCCCTGTAAATACAGCCGTTATCAAAACTACTGTTGTTGAGCGGACACCAACTTCAAGGAGTTGCTTCAAAATATTTCTTAAACCAAGAGGTGGTCTAACAAGCCATCTCAAAATATTCATAAAAAGAAGCACTACTCCACCTATCTCCAAGAGGAAAGGTTTAACATAAGACCCTATTAACTCGAATATCCGGAACATAATCTATTCCTTATAAACCCTCTTTACCCTTCTACTGATAGAGCACAGAACCTCATACGGTATAGTGTCTGTCAATTTTGCTATATCTGTAGCAGTAATAAAATACTTTCCCTGCTCACCGATTAGGACTGCCTCATCTCCTTCCTTAATATCCGGAATCCCTGTAACATCCACCATAGTCATATCCATACATATCCTCCCTACCACAGGTGCTTTCATTTTCTTTATGAGTACTTCTCCTTTATTAGAGAGATTACGATTATAGCCATCCGCATATCCTATCGGTAGGATAGCAATAATACTTTCCCTCTTAGTTACAAACGTTTTGCCGTAACTTATTGGAGTCCCTTCAGGAACCCTTTTAAGGGTGAGTATCCTGCTTTTGAGTGTAAGTGCTGGTTTAAGTTCAGGGCTTTTTATCCGGTCAGAAGGAAAATATCCGTAAAGCATTATCCCTGGACGGACCATATCTAAATGTGCATCGGGGAAGGTGAGTATAGCAGCACTATTTGAGGCATGGCAAAGTGGAAAGCTTATCCCTATTTTTTTAAGATCTTTAATAACATTACTGAACCTTTTCAGCTGGAAAATAGCATATTCCTTATCTGAGAGGTCTGCATCCGCAAAATGAGTCATTAGACCTTCAAGTCTCAGGCCTTTTAACTCAGCAATCTCTCTGATTTTATCTATTGAATCTTCTGCGATTATTCCCAAACGACCCATACCTGTATCTATTTTTATATGTATATTTGTGATCTTGCCTTTTTTATTTGACTCTTCTGATACTCTCCTGGCAATAGATAGGTTATAGATTACAGGTATCAGGTCATTTTCAAGAAGTGGATTAACCTCATCAGGGGTTATTCCTAAGAGTACTACTATAGGATGGGTGATACCGGCATCTCTGAGTTCTATTCCCTCTTCTACAGTTGCTACACCGAGCATATCAACCCCTCCTGATACTAGTTTCTTTGCTACAGATATAGCGCCATGTCCGTATGCTGATGCCTTAACAACAGCAAGGATTTTTCTGTTTCCTACTTTAAGCTTTACCTTATTGAAATTGGAAATTATAGCATTGAGGGATATCTCGGCTATTGTCCCACAATAGGCCATCAATCCTTCTTTTCTACGGGCTTCTCTTCCTTCTTTGGTGTAACATCTATTTCCGGTGGTTCTGTTGATGACTTACGAAAGTTTCTAATAGCCTCACCAATCCCTCTGCCAATCTCCGGGAGCTTTCCTGCCCCAAAGATGACAAGGATAATAACCAGGATTATTATTAACTCAGGCATACCTATTCCAAACATCATACCCCTCCTTTTAGTTCATAAACCTTCTCTGTTATTTTATCGTATTCTTCCGGTGTATTAATATTTGTGAAGGACTTCATACCAGTATCAATTGACATTATTTCTTCTTCAACTACATACCTCACTTTACATACCCCTAAGAGTTCCCTGAGCCCACTATTTCCATCTTTTAGATAACCATCTATAAAAGGGATGCAGGACTTAGAATATATGGCATGGAGTGGTTCAATAAAATCCTTAATCTTTGGGATAACCATATCATTATTCCCAGCGAGGCCCATCATAAAAGTTATTAATTGTCTGTTCAGAAAAGGCATATCGCTGGCAGTTACGAAATTATAGTTGCTTTTCGAATTTATTAGTCCTGAATATAACCCTGACATTGGTCCTTTATTTTCAATGATATCCCCCACAAGGGTCACATCATAAGATATATAGAACTCGGGGGTATTTGTTACTATCACTATCTCATCAAAAATATCTTTGAAAATGTTGAGTATTCTTTCTATTATACACTCTCCATCAATCTTCAGGAATGCCTTATCTTTAGCCATCCTGCGGCACTCACCACCTGAGAGGATAATTCCTGTCATTTATGCATCTCTTACTAAATTGTGAGAACGCCTTTTCCTCCATGAACACGAATATATAACCATTTAATATTACAAGGTTAAAAGAGACATGTCAATAACAAAACCTGCATAAGATCTTATTTTTTCTCGATTTTAGAAGTAAATTTCTATCACCTCACTCATACCTCAGTGACTGTATGGGATCAAGGGTTGCTGCCTTTCTTGCAGGGTAGACACCGAAGAATATTCCTACAAAGACAGAAAAGAAGAAGGCTATTATTACAGACCATAGAGACACTTTTGTAGGTAGGAAAGTAAATTTAGGTATAAGTGAAGCTATACCAATGCCTCCGACTATACCTATCAACCCTCCTATAAGGCTCAGGATAACTGCCTCGATAATAAACTGTATCATTACATCCCATTTCTTTGCCCCTACAGCTTTTCTCAATCCTATCTCCTTTGTCCTTTCTTTTACTGAAACGAGCATGATATTCATGATCCCTATGCCACCAACGAGGAGGGATATGCCTGCAATTCCTGCCAATACCCCAGTCATTATATTCAAGACCTTTCCCATAACAGATATCATCTCGTCCTGACTTATGATAGTGAAATCTTCCTTATTGTTATGTCTCTTTAAAAGTATCTCCTTTATCTGTTTCTCAGCCTTTGGGACATCCTCAGCTCTTTTGACCTTCGTGACTATCTGGAAAAGGCTGTCTGTATCAAAGAGTTCCTGGGCACTCGTGGTAGGGATAAAGACGATATCGTCTATATCAAATCCCAAGGCAACTCCCTTTCTTTCCATCACCCCTATAACCCTGTAGCGGGCATCACTCAGTGTAACCATTTTACCGAGAGGATTAACATCACCGAAGAGTTCTCTTTTTACAGTCCTTCCTAAGACTATCACCCTTCTTTTTGTTTCGACATCTGCTTCTGAGATAAAAGACCCTATTTCTACATTAAGATTTCTTACCCTGAAATACTCTTCTGTGCTCCCTACTACAGATGTATCTCTGCTGAGGTTATAATATTTTATCTTACCTGTTCCGAACATTATAGGTACGGCGTCAGAAAGATATGTTGCCCTTTTCCTGAGCGCAACCGCATCATCATAGACAAGTTTCTTCACCGTGCCTGCTGCTGGTGGGTGGAATCCTCCCCTCGTTGCTGTCTTTCCGGGAGTTACTATCAGGAGGTTCGTCCCCAGTGTCCCGAGTTCTTCATAGATATACATCCTTGCCCCTTCTCCAATCGATACAAGAAGGATCACTGCCATAACTCCTATTATTACACCGAGCATCGTTAGTGCAGAGCGGACCTTATTAGAAATGATTGCCTCCCTCGATACATTAATACTCTCTATGATATTCACTGTTTATCCTGCAATTACGGGTTCGTCTCTGATAATTATGCCATCTTTTAGCTGGATTATCCTCTCTGTATGGAGTGCTATGTCTCTGTCATGAGTCACAATGATAATAGTTCTGCCCTTTTCATTAAGCCTTTCGAATACCGAAATTATCTCATTCCCAGAAACACTATCGAGATTACCTGTGGGTTCATCTGCAAGGATTATAGCAGGGTCATTAACAAGTGCCCTCGCTATAGCAACCCTTTGTTGTTCCCCTCCTGAGAGTTCATTCGGCCTATGCGATGCCCGCTCAAAAAGTCCTACTACCTCCAGCATCTCTATAGCTTTCTTTTCTCTTTTTGCTGAGGAAATTCCACTATAAATCATAGGTAACTCAACATTCTTTAAGGTTGTAAATCTCGGAAGGAGGTTAAATGTCTGGAATACAAAGCCCACTCTTTTGTTCCTTATTTCGGCAAGGTCGTCATCACTTCTCTCGGTAACATCCACACCTTCAAGCTTATATACCCCTGAAGTAGGCCTGTCCAGACAGCCTATAATATTCATAAGGGTTGATTTACCTGAACCAGAAGGACCCATAATCGCAAGAAACTCCTTCTCCTTAACATCAAGGCTTATCCCTTTTAGGACTTCGAGATCGATCTTACCTATATTGTAAGCCTTCCTGACATCCCTGACCTCTATCATCCTTACCCTTTATCCTCTATTCTTACTCTTACTCCGTCCTTAAGTCCCGGGGTATCTGGGTTCATTATTATCTTATCACCTTCTTTAAGCCCTTTCTTAACCTCAATATAATTCCATGTACTTAAGCCAATCTCCACAGGAACCAGTCTTGCCTTTTTACCCTCTGCAATATAAACCATCTTCTTTCCCTTCCTTTCAACAACAGTATGGGCTGGCAAATAGAGGACCCCTTTCAATATATCAGTTATTATCTCTATATCTGCAGACATACCGGGCTTTATACCCTTTTCCTCAACATCGAAACCTATTCTCACTTCAAAGGTCCTTGTCTCCTGTTTAACACCTAAAACAATAGGGGAAACCCTTGTCACCTTGCCATTAAAAACCTTTCCTGGAAATGCGTCTATCGTGATTGTGACTGGCTGGCCTGCTGAAACACGTCCTGCATCCACCTCATCAATTGTTGCCTTAACATAAGTCCTCTCAGGTCTTATAATGGTCGCTATATGTGAAGCTATGCTGACTGTTTCACCAAGCACCACAGGTCTTTGAGATATAACACCTGTCATATTCGCCTTTATGAAGGAGTATTCAAACTGTATTCTCGCTGTTTCGAGAGAAGCCTTCATTTCCTTAAGGTTTGCTATTGAACTCTCATAAAGGGACAGATTTATGTCGTAGTTCTTCTGTGCGTTATCGAGTGCCTCAGCAGATATTAATCCATCATTATAAAGGGTTTTCATCCTCTTCAGAGTCCTTTCGGCATCATCAAGATTAGCCTTTGCATGAGTAACCCTTGCCTCAGATGACCTGAAGACTGCCTCTAACTGGTGGACATGTACAGCTGCTTCACGGCTGTCAAGTTCAGCTATCATATCGCCTTTCTTTATTAAATCACCTTCTTCATAATTTAGTTTTATGATCCTCCCTGTCCTCTGGGCACTTATTTTCTCCTCATCTTCTGCCTTGACAGTCCCCGTTGACGTAGCAGTAACAGTAACCTTAAGTTCTCCCCTGTTCAATGTTATAGTCTTAACAGAAACAGGATTCAGATTTCTTATGAATAGGTAATATCCTGAGATAGAAATAATAACTAATATTCCTATCAATATAACTTTTGACTTTAAACTCTGTATTTTGATCTTATTCATAAAAAGATGGAACATTTTAACACAATCTATAAACTTCTTCATCAGAAAATACTAAATAAAATGCTCATATTAATTTCTGGAATTATTATAGATGTTCCAGAAACTCCCTTTGATTGTATTGACTTTTACAACTTATTGACTCGTCATCCTGTAAATACTATAATACCCTTAAAATTAGATACCTTTACTTATGGTATTATCCTCTTTTAACGTGCTGAATGAGCAGGGATAATATCAGGGGTTAAACCTTTTCCTGTTCAAACTGTCTAAGAATAAAAGAAGAATATATGAAGAAAGTTTTTCTATCAATATCACTGTTAATTATCTTCCCATTTATATCTTCTTCTGAAGATATTATAAAACCCGGTGAAACCCTTACTCTGAAACAATGTATAGAAATATCTCTAAAGATGCATCCAAATATAACTGCCGCTATAAGTACGGTTAATTCAAGCAAAAGCAAGGTTGGACAGGCAAAAGCTGACTTTTATCCACAATTAGACCTCTCTTCAGGATACAAAAGATATTCCTCTTCATCGGAAGACACAGTAAATACCCTTAATGAATATTCAGGTATTGTTACATTAACACAGAATATCTATGATTTTGGTAAAACCGCAGCCCAAGTAGACGTACATAAATTCAATCTCGATTCATCCTTTTCAGATCTTGACAATGTAAGAAATAATATAATCTTCAATGTTACAGAGGCTTACTATGGCTTGTTGAAGGCTGGGAGGAATAGGGATGTTGCTATTGAGGCTGTTAACCAGTTTACGCATCATCTTGAACTGGCAAAGGGTTTTTATGAGGTCGGTATAAAGCCAAAAATTGATTTAACAAAGGCAGAGGTTGATTTAAGCAACGCTAAATTAAACCTGATAAAAGCAGAAAACTTACTAAGGATAGCTACGGTAAGTTTGAATAATGCACTGGGCGTTCCCTATGCACCTGCCTATAAAATTGAGGATAACCTCTCTTTCAGCGAATATGTTATAACCTTTGTGGATGCTATTAGAAGGGCTTACGAAAACAGGCCTGACCTAAAATCATTAATAGCAAAGAAAAATGCATCTAAATCATCTATGGATTTTGCAAAAAAGGGATACTACCCAACCTTATCAGGAAATGCAGAGTATGGCTGGACGGGTGAAAAGTTTCCTCTTGAGAAGGGCTGGATATTGGGCGCATCAATTTCATTTCCTATATTCAGTGGTTTTTTAACAAAATACCAGGTGGAGGAAGCAAAGGAAAACATAAGGACATTACAGGCAAATGAGGAGTCATTAAGACAAGATATATTTCTCGAGGTGCAGAAGGCATTTCTGAATTCGCAGGAAGCAAAAGATAGGATTTACACTGCTGAAATAACAGTAAGACAGGCAGAAGAAAATCTTGAACTTGCAAAGGGAAGATATGCGGCAGGGGTTGGAAGCCCCATAGAGGTTACAGATGCACTTGTTGCCCACAGCAATGCAAAGACATCTTATATCCAGGCACTCTATGACCATAAGGTTGCACAGGCAAGTCTTGAAAAGGCGATCGGGTCATTAAGAGTAAAAAATGAGGACTGATAAGTGTATATGAAAAATAAAAAAGTAATACTTATTGTTGCATCTCTTATAATAGTTGCAGGAATAGCCTTATTTATTGGATTCAGTGGTAAGGAGAAAAAGCCTAAATTCAGGACAGAAAAGGTCACGAAGGGAGATATAGTATCTGCTATATCCACAACAGGCACCGTAAATGCAGTAACTACGGTACTTGTTGGCACACAGGTCTCAGGAACGATAAAACATATCTATGTAGATTTTAACTCCCCTGTTAAGAAGGGGCAGTTGATAGCCCAGATAGACCCTGCCACATTTGAGGCACAAGTGGATCAGGCAAGGGCCAATCTCCTTTCAGCTAAAGCTAATGTAGATAAGGCAGAGGCAACACTTTTTGATGTAAAAAGATCAATGAACAGAAATAAGGAACTATTCTCAAAAAACCTTATTGCAAGGATTGAACTGGATACATCGGAGACAAATTTTGAGACCTCAAAGGCACAGTTGAGCACTGCAAAGGCCCAATTAGCACAGACAGAGGCTGCTTTAAGATACGCAGAAATAAACCTAAGAAATACAAAAATAATATCTCCAGTAGATGGAATTGTTGTATCAAGAAATATTGATGTGGGACAGACCGTTGCTGCCAGCTTTCAGACCCCAACCCTCTTCACCATTGCCCAGGACCTCACGAAGATGCAGATTGATACAAATGTGAGCGAAGCGGATATAGGAAAGGCTAAGGTCGGTCAGGCTGTCGAGTTCTCCGTTGATGCTTACCCTGAGGTTACCTTTAAAGGCAGTGTATTTCAGATAAGAAATGCCCCAATAGTAGTCCAGAATGTTGTTACTTACGATGTGGTAATAAAGATGGATAATCAGGATCTCAAACTTAAACCTGGGATGACAGCAAATGTTTCTATAATCATAGAACTTAAAAAAAATGTTACAAGGATATCAAACACTGCTTTACGATTTAAGCTCTCTGAAAAAAGTAAATCTCCTGATAAAGGCCATGCTGTCTGGATAATTGAAATGGGCAAACCGAAGCGTGTAAAGGTTTTAACAGGCATAAGCGATGAGAGTTATACAGAACTCGTCTCTGGAGAGATAAAGGAAGGACAGGAATTAATTGTTGAATCCTTAGAAAAAGCAAAGGGGAGTCAACGCACTTCTGGGCCAAGGATGTTCTGATATGGCATTTATTGAGATAACCGAGATAAGCAAAATTTACTTGATGGGTGATGTTGAAGTAAACGCATTAAAAAAAGTTTCGGCAGTTATAGAAAAAGGAGAATTTGTAGCCATAATGGGTCCATCAGGTTCTGGTAAATCCACATTTATGAATATACTCGGCTGTCTCGATAAGCCAACCGTCGGACAATACATGCTTGAGAGTACAGACGTTAGTAAATTGAGCAGAGATGAACTTGCAGAGATAAGAAACAAAAAGATAGGTTTTGTATTCCAGACATTTAATCTTCTTCCAAGGACTTCGGCTATCGAAAATGTGGAACTCCCAATGCTCTATAATGGGTTACCTGCAAAGGAAAGAAATGAGAAGGCTATATCAGCTTTAAGGATGGTAGGTATTGAGAACAGGATGCACCACCTCCCGAGTCAGCTTTCAGGTGGTCAACAGCAGAGGGTTGCCATAGCAAGGGCTATCGTGAATAATGCGTCTATTATTCTTGCGGACGAACCAACAGGTAATCTTGATACAAAGACAAGTGCCGAGATAATGGAACTTTTTGTAAGATTAAACAGTGAATCAGAAATAACTGTAATAATAGTAACCCATGAGTCTGACATTGCAGGATATAGCAAGCGGATTATAAGATTCCTCGATGGTACTATTGTGAGTGATGAACATAAAAGCTGAAAGCTGAGAGCTAATATCTTAATAGCTAAAGAATATGATCGGTATCCCTTCGACAATAAAAATTGCCCTGAGGGCATTAAGGGTTAATAAGATGCGTTCAGCCCTTACAATGCTCGGAATAATTATAGGAGTCGGCGCTGTCATTACCATGCTTGCCGTTGGCACAGGTGCCAGTCAGAGGATTTCTGAACAGATTTCCAGTATGGGAAGCGACCTTATAATAATACTTCCTGGAGCCACAACAGCAGGTGGGGTTAGGATGGGCATGGGAACGCAACCCACCCTCAGCATGGGTGATGTAGAGGCAATAAAAAGAGAAATCACTTCGGTATCTTATGCTGCACCGGATCTGAGCGAGGTTACGCAGGTCGTTTATGGCAACCAGAACTGGGCAACGGGTGTAAGGGGAACAACCCCTGATATATTAAATGTTAGGGACTGGCCCCTTGAATCAGGCAGATCATTCACGGAACAGGATATAAAGAGTGCTACAAAAGTCTGCATGTTAGGTCAAACCGTTATTGAAAACCTCTTTGGCAATATTGATCCCATCGGCAAGATAGTAAGGATAAAAAAGGTGCCCTTTACTGTCGTCGGTATTCTTTCAAGAAAGGGACAATCCCCAAGAGGCCAGGATCAAGACGATGTAATATATGTACCTATTACGACTGCACAGAAAAAACTGATCGGGACAGTATTTCCCGGTATGGTAAGAATAATTATGGTAAAGGCAAGAAGCACAGAGGATTTATCTACTGCAGAAAAAAAAATAACAGAATTGCTCAGGCAGAGGCATAAGATAGGGCAAAAACAGGAAAACGATTTTACGGTACGGAATCTTACAGAAATATGGCAGACGCAAGAACAATCTACGAAGGTAATGACTATATTGTTAGGTGCCATTGCATCCGTATCCCTTCTCGTAGGAGGGATAGGGATTATGAATATAATGCTCGTCTCTGTTACAGAAAGGACAAGGGAGATAGGAATAAGGATGGCTGTGGGTGCAAAGACATGGGATATAAGGCTTCAGTTTATCATTGAGGCACTCACCCTATCTTTGATAGGTGGCATAACAGGAATTATTATCGGTATAGCAGGTTCTAATGTGTTGTCCATTCTTGCAGGATGGCCAACCATAATTTTACCCTTTTCGATCATCCTCGCATTTGGTTTTTCAGGACTTGTGGGTATCTTCTTTGGCATTTACCCTGCACATAAGGCGTCCCTTCTTAATCCTATTGAGGCGTTGCGGTATGAGTAAACCCGGTCAGAAAATCTTAGACTTTCTGACCGGGTAAAAATGCATCAAAAAAGGCTTTTATTACTATTTATCTCTATCTTAACCTCAACAGTCATTCCTATCTTAATTTTGTCTTTAATCTTTTTTATATCCTTAAGTTCTATTTCGGTTTCTATCACCTTTGTGTCTATGCGTTCCCTCGGATCATCAGATCTTAGCCTTTTTTTACCTACAGAGTATCCAACTTTGACCACCTCTCCCATAAAATCAACTCCTGGATAGGCATCAGCTTTGATCAATGCCTTCTGGCCTATTACTACCTTTCCTATATCAGATTCCTCTACCTCAGCCCTTACCTTTATCCTGCCCACATCGGCTATTTTCAGAATATATTCTGGTGATGTAAGGCTTCCTACGGTCTCTCCTATCTCTTTATATTTTTTTACTACCCTTCCAGAAAAGGGCGCCCTTATAACCATATCTTCCAGAGCAGAATCAATCTGGTTTATTATTGATAGTGCTTTTTCATGGCGCGTCTCTACAACTTCAAGTTCCCTCTTTGATATAACACCATCCTTATAAAGTTTTCTGTACTTATCCAAATCCAGCATTGCCTGTTTTAGATCTGCCTTCGCCTCTTCCTTTTTTGCATCGAGATCACCTTTATCTAAAATAACCAATGGGTCACCCTTTCCCACATAGTCGCCCTCTTTAACTTTTATTTCTGAGATCCTTCCCTGTATCTTTGAACCTATCTCTGATTCTATCCAGCCCTCTACTTTTCCTGTAGCGGCTACAATCTGTCTCGGGTTCTCAATTTTCAAAGTTGCAGAGTTTGTAGGCTTTTTCGCCGGAATATAAATGTAAAGAAGACCTCCTATAACAATTGCTATAACCAATATATATATGGCCCATCTAATTCTCATAACTCTGAACTCCAAACTCTAAACTCTCAATTTACCCCTCTCCCACTATCTTCCCGTCTTCAAGATATAAGACCCTGTCAACTATCTCTTTTATTCTCCCATCATGTGTTACAATAACAACAGAGGTACCTTCTTTTATGGTCGATTCCTTTAGAATTTTTATTACATCAAAACCTGTCTTTGAATCGAGGTTTCCTGTGGGTTCATCTGCAAGTATTAGAGGTGGATTTACTGCTAATGCCCGTGCTATCGCTACCCTCTGCTTCTCACCCCCACTCATATCCTTCGGTAGAAATTCTTCTCTTTCTCTGAGACCTACCTTCTCGAGTAGTTTCCTCGATTCCTTCTCCGCTTCTTTTCCTTCTATCCCTTTCAGGTTTAATGCAACCTCAACATTTTCTGATGCCGTTAGAGAATGAAAAAGATTAAATGCCTGAAAGATAAATCCTATATACCTGCTCCTAATCTCAGGAAGATTTCTTTCGTCAAGACCATTAATCTTCAGGTCTTTTATTATTATATCCCCCTCTGTGGGCTTAAGTATACATCCCATCATACTCAGTAGTGTTGTCTTCCCGCTCCCTGATGGTCCCATTATTGCTACCATTTCACCATCCCTTACCGATAGGGATACATCCTTAATTGCCTCAACAGTAACCCTTCCCTCTCTATATATCTTCCAGAGGTTCTTTACTTCTATAATCATTGCTTTCTACTCTTTTGATTGTCATTCCCACGAAAGTCTATGACCCGTCCGTAGGATCCTGTGGATGGGTCACGACCCATAGGGTGGGAATCCAGAGACCCTTGAAAGGACTGGATTCCTGCTTCTGCAGGAATGACAGTAAGCTCATCTTCTAAACTTTATCTTACGCCCTGAATACCATTACAGGATCTATCTTTGTTGCCTTCCTTATTGATATGAACGATGCAAATATACACATCATAACTGTAATCACAAGAACAAATACAGCAAGTAGTGGGGTAACCACCATATCAAGACCTGTCTTTTCATAACCCTTAATAAGAAACTTCAGGGCTATCAGACCTACTATATACCCAAGGAAGGCATTTATCAGTGCTTGTTCGAAGATGATTCTGTATATAAAGCTATTTCTCGCTCCCATTGCCTTAAGTGTTCCGTATTCCCTCAGATGCTCAATGGTAGAGGTATAAATTGTCTGTCCTACTATCACCATACCAATTGCAAAGCCAAGGAGTGCAGTAATCAGAAACCCCATACCCATTCCTGTCTCAATGGTCCAGTACTTTCTTGTCCTGAAACTAAAATCATGACCGGTATAGACGCTCAGCTCTGGGATCCTCTGACTCAACTTCTGAACAACTTCTTCGTGCTTATATCCGGGTTTGACCTTCGCAAGTATATAAGTAATATTATCTCTCCCTATATACGAGGCAAGTTCCCTGGCAGTTTCGAAGGATGCAAAAACAAAGGGTGCTGTAGTAATAGACCTAACCCCTTCAGCAATACCAATCACCTTGACCCTTTTATCCATAATCTCCCTTTCATATCCAATTTCTAATCTTCCGAGCCTTTTCTCTGCGGACTCATCAACTATTATATACATCCCACCTTTTACATCTTTAATGTTACCTTTTTTCATCTTCCACGGTGCACCTATACCAGAATTGGGGTTATATCCTATAATCTCTATTTGTTCTGTCCCCCCATCTTTGAGTTTCATCATCCCCCAGGCAAATATCAGTTTCTCAGCAAACTCCACACCTTCTGTACCCCTTACAGTATTTATCTTTCTCTCAGGAAACGACCTCGCCCATTCGAAATTAGGTGTATCCCGGGAAGTAATCCATATATCAACTCCTGATTTATCTATTATCATAGAGGCATTTCTCATAAAACCCAGGTATACCCCTACCTGTGCAAAGATAAGAACTACCGAGAAGGTTACTCCTATCAGGGTGATGATGAATCTTATCTTATCGTGAAAAAGGTTTTTTCTTGCCATTGAGACCATATTCAAAAATAACATTAAACAGGCATTTTATCAAGATTTTGACATCGCTTAAAATTTCTTTGTACTATTCTTTTTCAACAGGTTGTTTAAACACACCCCTTTTTCCCCTCTTAATAGAGGGGAAACCTTGAAGAGTCCCCTCTAAAAGGGGAGTCACGACATGCCCTCGAAGCCTCCCTTGAAATTTTTGATCAAGGGTCAGTAATCGGAGGCCTGCACTCGAAATCTGTAATCGGAGAATTACACAATCTACCGCAAGATGTCATTCCCGAAGTCTTTAATCGGGAATCCAGTTCTTTAAAGTTCTGAGGTTTTCGATATGTTAATTTTCGTATATTTAAGATTTTTCTTGACCCAACCTCCTTTTTCTCCTAAAATCATCACATAAAGACGCATGCTACATAAAATATAATGTTAGGGCTAATAAAGAAATTCAAAAATGAAGTTCTTGGCTACCTTCTGTAAGGTTCTTGGTTATGTGTGGCTGA
>CAKKSD010000021.1 GCA_919902995.1 Thermodesulfovibrionia bacterium | reverse complement strand
CTGTCAGGTCTTCAAATGATAATCCTGTGATAAAAGAGAGGTATGATGGAATAAGCGGCATGACACAGGGTGACGCAAAGGAAAGAATTCCGAAAAGGAATGCTGCAGTAAAGGTGACTTCCTGATTTCCCATGAATTAAATTAACACAGGGGTTTCAGTAGAATCAAGGAAAAAGGCCGCCAAAAATCGTTGACAATAGAAAGTGGTAAGGGTATAGTTTTAACCGACCGAATCACTCCCCTTTTATAAGGAGAGCTTTTATGGGGTAACTTTAAGCAAACCCAGCACTAACATGATAATGCTGGGTAAAGACAACTCGGGAAGAATAACTGTTTCATTCCCTTATGTTCCTCTGTGTGTCCAGAAAGTAAAGACCATTCCTGGCCATCAGTGGCGCCCTCTTTCTTCTCTCGTCATTGCGAGGAGTCCCGAAAATCTCGGGGCAACGAAGCAATCTCCACATAATGAAGTATGTCTATTATACATTATAAATTCAACCAAAGAGGGTAATAAGTGTCAAAAATAGTCATGGGAAAACTTCAGCCTCAAATAATATAGAAATTTCCCAAGATATTCGTTATCATGAATCAAAGCGTCACTTCGGCTATCAGGTTGATAACTCGTAGAGCGAATGAACGGTCTATGACTCGTAGAGCTGAAGCCAAAATGCCCCACTACGAGTCATTGACTAAAGGGGCACGGAGTTTATCCCGTAATTGCGGGGCTCATCCGCCAGCCCGTTAGGCAACATTGAATTTACACTAAAAAACAATGTTTGTAAACTTTAAAAATCAAAACCTATGAAAAAAATTACTTATGTTGCTGGTCAATATTCGCAGTTTAAGTTGAACGATGGGACAAGACTTTTCATAGAAACCCTTCCAGAAAAAGTAAGAATCAAAAAAATGGTCTTATGTTTTATCCCAACAAAAATACTCTGGGATTTTTCATTTCCCTTCTATATCAGAACCGTGGGAAGGGCTTGGGATCTAGCAAAAGAGATATTAGATTTAGTCTTACAATCGATCGAGGACTGCAAAACGCTTAACGAACTTAAGCAACGCTTGCATAGTGAAACAACTTCTTTACTATTGGACTGGGTAGAAAGGAACAAAGAAAGAGCGTATCTGAAAGGAATGGAAGAGCTCGGTAGTTTTGCAGCGAAGAAATATGTTAAGTCTTCACCAATGCTTCGAGATGCTGTAGCAGTATCTCAAGACACAATGGAGATTATTGGAGACTATGGAAAATTATTGGAGAACTTACCCACAAATGAAAAGGAAAGTAGTAGGCTATTACACCCTCTTTCCCTACTTCCCCATTTAAAAGACAAAATAGACAACGCCATCAAAATAGCCCTTGGAATCGCAAGGGACGAAGAAACAAAAAATCATCTCGAAACAGCCTTGATGGCCCTTGAAGATTTTATTCCTGATGATGAAGTGCCAGAAAAGCCAGAAGAAAATATGAAAGCTTGGCTTAGTCGGAAGGATTGGGGGAATCCTAAGGCAAAAGAATTATTTGGGATAACGTTGACCAAAATGTTTGTCAAAAAGTATGGAGAAAATGCAGAGCAGAAACTTGAAGAATTTCTCCAAGACTTAAAAAAGAATAATAAGCATTGATAATGATTAAAAAACTAAATTCAACGTCGCCTAACAGCGTATTTGCGGTTCGCTTTACTCACCCAAATGCCTACGGCACTTCGCAAACACGCAACCGTTAGGCGAAATCACAGGCAATAATAAAGAAAAGGAATCGTGAGTTGGTAGATGGAAATTCAGATTGACCCCCATACCTTTGAACGAGCAGAGGAACGAGGCACAAATGAAGATGAAATCAAAGATGTAATCAATACAAGGTTTTCTATCCCAGCCAAATATGAGAAAATAGGGTCAACGACCATTAACAAGAAAGAGAAAGCGTAGAAAGCGTAGGGTCAAATCTTCAAAATTCATTTTAAAGAGAGATTACCTGTAATGGTAGATAACATGCTATAATTAAAAAAGGATCAATTGTAATGAAGAAAGAGACTTTATATCTTGATACCTCTGTTCCGAGTGCTTATTATGATAAGAGGGCTAAAGAACGAAATGAAGCGACAATCAAATTTTGGAAAGAGATTTTACCTAATTATAAAATCTATATATCAGAAATTACAGTAGATGAATTAGAGAATACCAGAGGTGAGACATTAAGAAAAAAGTTCAGAAGGCTTGTTAAAACCTTTGAAATCCTGAAGGCTAATGAAAGGATTAGAGATTTAGCAAAAGCCTATATAGAAAATGGCGTATTTTCAGAGAAATATATTGATGATGCCATTCATGTAGCTATAGCTTCTTTTTATGGAATTTCCTATGTAGTTTCTTGGAACTTTGAGCATCTGGTCAAGGTAAAGACAAGAAAGATAGTAAACGCGGTTAATATCTTGGAAGGTTTTAAAGAGATTGAAATTGTATCACCCCAAGAATTATGAGGAGGTTTGTATGGAAAAAATAGAATATTTTGATTATAAGAAGGTCGCCAGAGAGATGAAGGTGCCTGATAGAATTTTAAAGGAGATCGAAAACGAAGTGAAAAAAGAGTTTCCTTCTGACAGGATGATGTATGAACTTCATGTTTTGAGGGCAATAAGAAGTAAATATTGGCAAAAAGAGTGTCAGGTAAAATAAGAACCCTGCCCGCAACAGGCAGATAAACATCGTGCAAACGGCTTACGCTAAAACCTGGGGGCTTCGTTTGCACTTGAACGTTACTCATTTATGTAATGAAAAGGCTTGTCCTTCCAGAGATAATCGTTTAGCCTTTGTTTACAAAACCCCTTCTTATCTTATTGAATAATTCTATATATTCTTCACTCTTAAAATCAGGGTAGGTGTAAAGAAAAGGATGGAAGGTGTTATTGTGATAGCAAAGGGTAACCTCTGCATAGACCCCATCCCTCAGGTATATCCTGTGGGAATAGTCCTTCCTTGTAGAGAGGACTACTTTGGCGGGATGGATATAACCGGGGTCAAGATTTATCCTTCTTTTTCCAGTTACCGTATATTCAATTTCTAATTCGGTTGTCTTTATCTTGATATCAGGAAGTATTTCAGGATTTATTAGATTAGAAAAGAAGATGAACTTTCTCTTTAATCCCTTACCCATTTCCTTTTCATAGTAGTTGGTATGTTCCCATTTCCAGACAGGGCTATCGGCATCTGTGGGACCAAAGAATTCTTCAAGCCTTTTCTTTATCTCATCGAAAAGTTGCTCTTCTTTCGAGAGCATCCCTACAAAGGGTTTAACGTCCTGCATCACAGACCTTCACACATAATCCGCAGATATATTGCCCGATTCCATAGGTCTTGGAAAAATTTTTGAGTTTATCAAGACAGGCCTTTTTATCATAATCCTTATATGACTCCTTTAATGCACCAGCAGGACAGATCTCTATACACTTCCTGCATTCACCGCAATCTCCTTCTACGGTCCTGTTTTCGATGAGGGGGAGATCTGTAAGGACTGTTACGAGCCTTATCTTTGCACCGTACTCAGGGTGGACAAGGAGGTTATTTCTTCCGATCCAGCCGATACCTGCCCTTAATGCAATCATCTTATGACTTAGATGGGCTGTCTGCTTTTCCCAGTCTATAATCTGGGATGCAGGTATTGGCATTGCAGAAAAACCCATTGATTCGATAGCGAGTGTGATCTTCAGGGCGATATGATCGAGAAGATAGTTTATGGTTTTATAATGGTGGAGGTAGTGGCGTGTTGGATGGTCTTTAATCCCCTTTAAAACGCTTTCAGAGACCCTGACCCCCGTTGATATCGCCCAGGAGAGCCCCTCTGTATCTTCTGCAGAAAGGTGATCAAAGTGTGGTCTGAGGTCTTCGATTTTTCCTGTTCCAAAGACCGAAGCACCTGTAGATAAGGCGAACCCTCTCAGTTCTTCGTAAGTCTTTTGATCCTTTATCCCTGAAATTCTCTTCCTTATATTATCTGCCCTCTTTTTTCTGTTCCTTTATCTTCATTAGGTTAAATTCCTTCAGTTCCTTCACTAGCTCCTCTTTAGATAGTGCACCATTTTTTACTAATGCCTCACCAAAATATATATGTGTCCTCTCTATCTCGTCAAGAATTTCATCTTTCATCTGAGAAGTAACTAAACCTTCTTCTACTGCTATCTCCTCGAAAGGTTTATTATTTTCTTCCTGGATGGTTTGAATCTTTGTTATACCATCACTTTTTAAGTAACCCTTCTCTAAGGCTATCTCAGAAAAGGATTTATTGTGCCTTCTCTGGAGTTCCCTTGCACGGATTATATCCATTCTTGTGATCTTTCCTTTTTCTAAGAGATGCTGACCGAAGAGCTTCATTGTATAGTTTCAGATAACTCCTTGAAATCCGTTATCCTTTAACACCCCTTCTATCTCAAGGAGGCGCCTCTTTATTTTTATTCCAGAGGAATAACCCTTGAGGCTATTATCGTTACCAATGATTCTATGACAGGGAATAATGATAGGAATAGGATTCTTTCTACAGGCAGAACCTATAGCCCGTGCTGCCCTTGGCCTTCCAACTTTTATGGCAAGGTCTTTGTATGAGATAACCTTCCCGTATGGGACTTTCTTTATTTCGAGCCATACCTCCTTCTCGAAAGGGGTTCCCTCGAGGAGGTCTAAAGGTGATCTAAAGGAGAATGATTTTACCTTATGAGAGGAAGAAAAGTATGATCTGAGTTCTTTCTTAAAATCAGTTAATCCCATTTTATACATCTTCGCTTTTATATGGTAATCATCTTCGAGATCCTTGACAAATCCCTTCTCAGAATTTATACCTAAGCCAATTCTCGAGACACCCTTTTTGGTAAAGGCAACGTAGATGGTGCCCAGAGGGGAGGTGATTGTTGTATAGAAGATGAATCTTTTAACTCCAGTGTTCATCTTCTTCATAAGCCTCTTCTAAAGAAGTGGTGAGTACCTTATCAAAGGTCTCATGACAATGCATACAGCTCCAATGGAATATTATCCAGTATTCTCCCTCAAGTTCGATTTCCCTTTCCTCTCCTTCTATAAGGTCTGTTCCTCCACAGAATGGACATATTAAAGGTTCCACAGATTTCTCCTTTTTATTTAAAGATACATTATCAATTAATGCTTCGTCAATCCATAATTTTGTGTTTTTTTAGTTAAAGAATCAGAGAGAAGGCCGAATTCCTCAATGCTTAAAGTCTCTGCCCTTCTTTTTGGTTCTATATGGAGAGAGGTGAATGCTCTCTCAAGATGTTCTTTTTTAAGACCAAGTTGTTTGAGACAGTTCTGGAGAGTCTTTCTCCGCTGCGAAAATGATGTCTTGACTACCCTGAAGAAGAAGGCTTCATCCTTCACCTTTATCTTCGGCATCTCAAGCGTCTCTATATGGAGGAGGGCCGATTCTACCTTTGGGGTTGGCCTGAAGGCACCTCTCGGTACGATAAAGACTATCTCAGGAACAGAATAATATTGAATGGCTATTGAGAGAATCCCATAATCTTTACCTCCGGGATGTGCAATTATCCTCTCTGCGACCTCCTTCTGAACCATAAGGGTCATGCCCTCGATTTTTTCACGAACCTTCATTAGGCGAAAGAGTATCGGGGTAGTGATATTATAAGGGATGTTTGCTATAACCTTAAAGCCATTCTCTACACTTTCATAAGGATAATCGAGCGCATCGGTATTGAAGATCTCTATATTTGTCTGTCCTGAAAGATCTCTCTTCAGGGAATCACACAATGATTTGTCTATCTCAATAGCTATAACCTTTCTTGCCCTTTCTCCTATCATCCTTGTCATTACACCAAGACCTGGGCCAATCTCAATTACAGTATCCTGAGGTTGAACTTTGGCAGCATCAATGATCCTATTTATTATTTTTTTATCGAAGAGGAAGTGCTGGCCGAGGGATTTTTTGGGACGATGATACATAGAATTGAACTAATTATACCATTAACCCGTAAAGATTTCTTTTAAGAGTGATTCTTGACAAAAATGAATTCCCCAGTTCAATAAGGAAGTGCAACACTTAGGATAAAATAGTATCCTAAG
>CAKKSD010000020.1 GCA_919902995.1 Thermodesulfovibrionia bacterium | reverse complement strand
AAGGGTGCTTCAGACCTTCATATCACAATAAACAGTCCCCCGCAATTAAGAATAGACGGAAAACTTATGCCATTAAATCATCCAGAATTAGGTCCAGCCGAAACAAAGGCCATGTGTTATAGTGTACTTACGGATGCCCAAAAGCATAAATTTGAAGAGAACAATGATCTCGACCTTTCCTTCGGTATTAAGGGATTGAGCCGTTTCAGGGCTAATATCTTTATGCAGAGGGGGGCAGTAGCAGGGGCATTCAGGACCATACCTTTTAAGATTATGTCCTTTCATGAACTGGGCCTTCCAGATATTGTTAATGATTTAGTAAAAAAACCGAGGGGGCTTATCCTTGTTACAGGACCAACTGGAAGTGGTAAATCTACGACCCTTGCATCTATGGTGGATAAGATTAATAACGAACGCCATGACCATATTGTAACAATAGAGGACCCAATAGAATATCTCCATTACCATAAGAAATGCATTGTGAATCAGAGGGAGGTGAATGCTGATACTAATAGTTTTGAGAATGCACTAAAGTATGTATTAAGGCAGGATCCAAATGTGGTTCTTATAGGAGAGATGAGGGATTTAGAGACAATAAGTGCTGCATTAACGATCTCTGAGACAGGGCATCTTACTCTGGCAACACTTCATACTAACTCATGCGCCCAGACTATAAACAGGATTATTGATGTATTCCCCCCTTATCAGCAAGAACAGATTAGGGTTCAGCTCTCCTTTGTCCTTGAGGCAATCATGTCTCAGCAACTCATCCCAAAAGCAGACGGGAAGGGGAGGGTTCTTACCTTAGAAATTCTCATACCTAATCCTGCTATAAGAAATTTGATAAGGGAAGACAAAATCCATCAGATCTATGGTATTATGCAGACAGGTCAGGCAAAATCCGGAATGCAGACAATGAATCAGTCATTATATGTACTTTACCAGAAGAGATTGATTTCCTACGACGATGCAATAGGAAGGTCTGCAAATCCGGAAGAGCTAATATCTATGATTGGGAAAGAATCTATTGCCCTGCAGGGTAGGAAATTAAAATAATATTCACAAAATGTTTACTAAAGCTGAAAGGGTAGAACCAAGGAGGGTTAGATACGGCTACAGTATTTAAATGGTCAGGGAAGACAAGAATGGGAACCGTCCAGAGTGGCGAGATTACAGCTGAAAGCCGTGACGAAGTTGTTGCCTCCCTAAGAAAGCAGAATATCCTTCCTACAGCAATAAGTGCAAAACCAAAGATAATCAGTTTTAAATTACCTATTCTGGGTGAAGGCAGGATAAAAGATAAAGATATTGTTATATTTACAAGACAGTTTTCTACAATGATAGATGCCGGCCTCCCTTTGGTTCAGTGTCTCGAAATATTAACGAAGCAGACAGAGAACAAATCCTTAGCAAAGACTATAAGCGATGTAAAAGTAGATGTTGAAACAGGGTCAACATATGCTGATGCCTTGAAAAAACACCATAAGACATTTAACGAACTTTATGTAAATATGGTAGCAGCAGGTGAAGCAGGAGGTATTCTCGATACTATCCTGAATAGGCTTGCTGTCTATATCGAAAAGACCATGAAACTTAAGAAAAAGGTAAAAGGTGCGATGATTTACCCTGCCATAATTGTTACTATTGCTATAGCAGTTATAGCTATTATTATGATAGCTGTAGTTCCTACCTTTGCAAAAATGTTTATACAGTTAGGAGGAGTTCTGCCTTTACCAACGAGGATCATAATCAATATGAGCAATTTTATTGCAGGCATTGGGGGACTTATAATACTTCTTTTTATAATAGGGTTTGTTATCTTTATAATGCAGTTTAGAAGGAAGGATTATGGGAAGAAGCTTATAGATAGGATACTACTAAAATTGCCTATCGTTGGTGTTTTGATACGAAAGGTAGCAGTTGCTAAGTTCACGAGAACCCTCGGGACACTTATTCAGAGTGGTGTTCCTATCCTCGATGCTCTGGAAATCACTGCTAAGACTGCCGGGAATAAGGTTATTGAGGAATCAATTAGAGAGACAAGGACTTCTGTGAGTGAAGGTAAAACCTTATCAGACCCTCTTGTCAAGACACGCGAATTTCCTCCTATGGTTACACAGATGATTTCAGTAGGTGAATCTACCGGAGCACTTGACACCATGCTATCAAAGATAGCTGACTTCTACGACGAAGAGGTGGATAATGCAGTTGAAAATCTGACTGCTATGCTCGAACCAGTACTAATGGTCTTCTTAGGAGTGACTGTTGGATTCATAGTTATATCAATGTATCTACCGATATTCAAACTAATAACATTGATTAAGTAAAGGTAAATAGAAGAAAGTGTCATTGCGAGCGAAGCGAGGAATCTCGTCTTTCTGCTCAGGGTTGACTCCGCGAGGAATCTCGTAGGGGATTGCTTCGCTAACGCTCGCAATGACAATTAAATAAATATTGCTTTTGTTTAAAACTCCAAACTAATGCCTTTGAAAAAAGAATTTCCTGCAGATGAAACCAACCAGCGGTTAAAGTGGCTGATGGTCATCAGGATTATACTTGTAACGATCTTATTGGGCTCCTCAGCAACCCTCGAACTTGGGTTCAGGGCATTTCCTTATCCTTCTTTTTTATATCTGATAATTGCGGTAACTTATCTCCTTTCCATCTTTTACGCAATACTGATTAATAGAATTAAGAGGACAAAGTTATTGGCAGAAATTCAGCTTTCCCTTGACGTCCTTATAGCCACAGGAGTCGTATATATTACTGGAGGTATTGAAAGTTGGTTCCCTTTTACATATCTTCTTATCATAATAGCAGGGAGTATTATCCTTTATTCCAGGGGAGGTCTCCTTATCGCCTCTTTAAGTAGTATTCTATACGGCGGTGTTCTGGTACTCCAGTTTTACGGTATCCTTCCAATTACCACTGATAGACATCTCGTCGAGATAGATTATCTCTATAATCTTTTTATATATATAACAGCCTTCTATTTCGTATCCTACCTAAGCGGAACCTTATCCGAAAGACTTAAAAAGACAGGAGAGAGGCTTAAAGAAACGGATGCCGACCTACTCGATCTCAGGGTATTCAGCGACAATGTGATTAAGTCTTTGACAAGCGGACTTTTCACTACAGATATATATGGAAGAATAACATTTTTTAATAAGACAGCAGAAGATATTACGGGCTGGGGTATCGAGGAGGTAAGAGGAAAGGATATTTCATCCATATTCTCAATTGATGGGACGAGTATAATCCTGAATAAAAGCCATAACAATATTAAAGACAAAACACCCAATATACAATCATTCCGTTTTGAAGAAGAGTTCCTAAGAAGAGACGAAAAAAAACTTATACTCGGACTAAGACTTTCAACGCTTAAAGACAGAAATGATGTAATATTAGGGTTTATCGGTATCTTCCAGGATCTTACAAAGATAAAAGAATTAGAAAAAGAGGTAAAGAATAAAGAAAAGATGGCTGCCATAGGAGAACTTTCATCATGGATGGCACACGAGATAAGAAATCCTTTAGCATCTTTAAGTGGTTCTATTCAGGTTCTTAGAGAGAACCTGAACCCTACCGAGAGAAATATTCGGCTTATCGAGATTGCCCTGAGGGAAACAGAAAGACTTAATCTAATCGTGGAAGATTTTTTAAAATATGCAAGACCCAGACCCCTGTCTATTGAATTATGCGATATTAACAAACTTATAATTGATACAATACTTCTATTGAAAAATAGCAAAGAATTCCATGACGGGATAAAGATAAATTATTTTCTTAATCGTGATGGAGTGACCATAAAAAATGGAAAGTCGGAACCGAATCGTATTGAGATTGAGGCTTTTGTGGACCCTAACCAAATGAAACAGGTTTTCTGGAATCTATCCATAAATGCAGTCCATGCGATGCCGAAGGGAGGGGAACTTATGATAGGTTCGAAAATCATGACTGAAGACCCAAATGCTATTGAAATAACCTTTATAGATACGGGGGTGGGGATAGAAAAAGAGAATCTCGATTTTATTTTTTACCCTTTTTATTCGACAAAAGAAATAGGCTCTGGTCTTGGACTGGCTATAGCCTACAGGATTATAGAAGAACATAAGGGCAGAATCAAAGTTGACAGCGAGGTAGGTAAGGGGACGACCATCAGAATATATCTGCCAATAGGCAGTCCACAGTCAACGGTCATTAGTTTATAGCAGATTATGGCAAAGATTCTTGTTGCTGAAGACGAAAAGAACCTGAGAGAGGTACTGTCGATAGCTCTCGAAGAGGACGGCCATGATGTTACGCTCTGCGAGAATGGGAAGATCGCTATCGATGCTCTAAAAAGAGAGATCTTTGATATCATTATTACTGATCTGAAGATGCCTGAGGCAGATGGCATTTCTGTTCTTAAGACCTCAAAGGAATTATCCCCTGATACAGTAGTGATAATGATTACCGCCTTTGGCACAATAGAGACTGCCATTGAGACTTTTAAGGAAGGTGCCTATGATTATTTAACCAAACCCTTCAATATAAATGAATTAAGACATACTATAAATAAGGCATTAGAAAAAAAGGTACTTACGGAACAGAATATACTTCTAAAAAGAGAGATTGAATCGAAATATGGATTCGAGAATATCATAGGTAGAAGTCCTACTATGCAGAAGGTTTTTACCATGATTCAGAAGATTGCATCCACTATGAGTAATGTTATGATAACAGGAGAAAGCGGTACAGGAAAGGAACTTGTTGCGAGGGCAATACATAACCTGAGTCCCAGGAAGGATAGACCCTTTGTAACTATAAACTGTGGTGCCCTTCCTGAGAACCTTCTCGAGAGTGAGCTCTTCGGCCACATGAAAGGTTCTTTTACAGGTGCTATTTCGAATAAAGAAGGGCTTTTTGAGGTTGCTAACGGAGGTACAATATTCCTTGATGAGATAAGTGAGACCTCTCAAAATCTACAGGTAAAACTCCTGAGGGTGCTGGAGGACCATAGCTTCAAGAGGGTAGGGGGTACATCCGATATAAATGTGGATATAAGGGTTATCGCAGCAACAAATAGAGAACTCAGGGATGAGGTCAAAGATGGTAAATTCAGAGAGGATCTGTTCTACAGACTTAATGTCCTTCCTATCCATCTTCCACCATTAAGGGAGCGCAGAGAAGATATACCCCTTCTCGTAGAATATTTTTTAACTAAATATTCTAAAGGAAATGCCAAGAAAACATCCCCAGAGGCATTGGATATATTGGTAAACTGTCCCTGGAAGGGAAATGTTAGAGAACTTGAAAATACCATAGCAAGGGTAGTCGCTTTAACCGATAGAGATACAATCCTGATAGATGATATACCGAAAGAAATAAGAGGTCCCGCCCTTGCAAATGAGATGATTCCATATGATGTTCCCGATGAGGGAGTAGACCTTGATGGACTTGTTAAGGACATAGAAAAGAATCTTTTGCTTAATGCCCTCGATAAATCGAAAGGCATCAAGACTGAGGCAGCACGCCTTCTCAGAATCAGTTTTCGTTCCTTAAGGCATAGGCTTAAGAAATATGGGATTAATTGACAAAATTCGTCAATATAATGACATATTTTGTAAGAGGTTAAGTAAAATACAGAGAAAATTAAGATGAAAAGGTATTATAGTATTTAGATGTTCAAATAGGAATATTATAACTATTTGATTATACATTCTTTTTTAATTTCACCACTACTGCCTGTGAATAACATCCACTGCTTTAGATTTGGCACGAAATATGCTGTATTTTAAGTTAAAAGGAATTTTCTACTGTTTACTTGATGCAAAAATGAGGAGGTGATGCTACAGAAAAGTAGGCAGTAGATAGTAGACAGTAAACAGTAGCTACAGACTTTAGCCAGCGAAAAAGAAAAGGAGGAAAAATGTATAAGGCAATTTATAGGTTAAAAGAGCAAAAAGGTTTTACCCTCATAGAGCTACTGATTGTCGTAGCCATCATCGGTATCCTTGCCGCGATCGCTATTCCTGGATACATCGGTATGCAGGAGAGGGGAAGAAAGGGTGGTGTTACAAGGGGTGCAGGGGCGAATGAGCCAGAATTACAGGCATGGGTGAATTCTGTGAAGAAGAATAATGCGCAAACTGAAATAGATACTGATAGCTCGGGAGCAGTTGTAGTAGGGACGGATTTGACAAACACTGCGTTAGCAACTGCTGGCCTTGTTACTACATGGATAGCAGCGCACCCATTAGCAACAAACGCATCTCCTTGGAGTGGTACTGTGCCCCTATGGGCAGACGGTGGTGTACAACCACAAGCTACTTTGGATGCGTCGTGTAGTGCAGCAGCATTAAATGGCAGGATTACTTTATGTTACACGCCAGCACAAAATTCTACAATTACAGCTCTACGAATGGTGGCGAAAGATAGAGGAACTGTAATTACTGCCACAGATGGAGCTGTGCTTACTTCAAAAACCATAAGTTCTGATTAGTGTAATTTAAAGGCCCGTGAAAACCACGGGCCTTTAAAGACTTAATGTTATGGATAAAAGAGGCTTTACTCTTACGGAGTTGATTATAGTAGTTGCAATTATTTCTATCCTCGCTGCAATTGCTATACCTGCCTATATTGGTCAACAGAAAAATGCTGCAAGGCAGGAATCATATAGTAACCTCGAGAACTTGAGACTTCTTGAGGAGCAGTTTTTTGCTGAAAACGGCAGATATACAACCGGAATGGGTACTGTTGCGGGGAGTACGCCAGCTATTCGAGATGCTAACCTCGCGTTAATTCAGGATACTGCAAACGATGCTGATATTGATGAGTTAAGAGGTTTCCGGCCAGGGGCTGGAGCAAATTTCAGCTATAGAGTAGAACAGAATGTCAATTTAGCAGGGGGAGTGCAAACACCTTGTTTTCGGGCAACAGCAACAGGTGTGGACGGGACAAGGGTTGCAGGGGACAGTTTTATGATAGATTGCAATAATAACAGGAACTTCTGATTTTAAATAGATATTTTATTTTTATACCTTTCCCCCTACTATTATCTCAGGAATTCTGAGGGTAGGCATCGCGTCTGATACGGGGACGCCCTGACCGTCTTTTCCACAGGTACCGATAGAGAAACCTAAATCATTTCCTACCATATCTATCATCTTTAGTATCTTGGGTCCATTTCCAGTAAGGGTTGCGCCTCTTACAGGGTCTCCAATTTTACCCTTCTCAATCAAATAACCCTCATTCACCTCGAAGACAAAATCCCCATTGACCGTATTTACCTGCCCACCACCCATTTTCTTTATAAAAAGCCCCTTATCTACAGACCTTAAAATTTCTGCAGGATCCATATTGCCGGGCTCTATCAGTGTGTTCGTCATCCTCGGTATCGGCCTTTTATGGTAAGACTCTCTTCTCCCATTACCTGTCGATCTTTTACCATCCTTCATAGCAGTCAGGCGGTCATACATATAATTTTTAAGAACTCCCTTTTCAACAAGAACAGTTCTTTCGGATTCAACACCCTCATCATCAAATCTGAAAGAACCTCTTTTATTAGGGAGTGTGGCATCGTCTACGACTGTTATCAAAGGAGAAGCAATTATCTCTCCAATCTTGTTAGAATAAACAGATAACCCCTGCTGTGCAAGATCTGCCTCAAGACCATGACCGATGGCCTCGTGTATCATTGTACCACCTGCATCTGATGAGATAACAACAGGTATAAGTCCACCGGGTGCCCTTTTTGCTTCGAGCATCATTACTGCTCTCCTTGTTGCGATCTCGGCAACATTTTCTATGGGAGAAGAATCAAAGATCTCAAAACCTATCAATCCGCCTATAGGTTCATATCCTGTCTGGATTATATCGCCATCTGCTGTAACTACATGGACGGTGGCAAGTGTATAGACTCTCAAATCTTCAACAAGATCGCCTTCTGAATTTGCTATCCAGACCTGCTGTATCCTGTCACCATATGTTGCAATTACCTGCCTTACCCTTTTATCGATCGCTCTCGCAAAGTTGTTTGCCCTTATAACTATTTCTGCCTTTTTATCAGTATCAACATCGTAGGGGTATAGTTCAATTTTAAAATCGGTCTTTGGGTTCTTCTTTCTTAGGTTGAAAACCGCATTCCTTTTATCTCCATTTACCCCGTTAGAGGTTTTACCTCTAACGGGGTTTACAGCCTTGTTTACAACGCTTGCTAGTTCGAGAAAGCTATTATCTGATATCTCATTACTGTATGCGTATGCGGTTTTTCCCTCGAATATAACCCTTACGCCTGCACCCATATCCTTTCCTGATACAAACCTTTCGATTTTATTGTCTTCAAGGGTTACAGATGTTGGCTGGCTTACCTCTATAAAGATATCGGCATAATCTCCACCGTTCTCAAGGGCTTTCTTTAGGATATTTGAGAAGTCGAGTTGATTAATAAAGGTATTCATTCCGTTTTTTGTCATTCCTGCGGAAGCAGGAATCCAGATGTCTTTTCTGATAAGAATGAATCCATTAAATTTAATACTGGATTCCCGCCTTCGCGGGAATGACAGCATAGGTGCGTTAACTATTCTCTTATCAGATATTCCGCTATCTGGATGGCATTCAGGGCAGCACCTTTCCTGAGGTTGTCGCTCACGATCCATAGATTCAAGCCATTAGGGATAGATTCATCCTCCCTGATTCTTCCAACATATACCTCATCTTTTCCGGAAACATCTACAGGAAGAGGATAGATATTCCTCGATGGGTCATCATATACAATGACACCTGGTGCCGCAGAAAGGATAGCCCTTGCTTCATTAGGTGTAAGTTTCTTTTCAGTTTCTATATTTACAGATTCAGAATGGCCCCTGAAGACGGGGACTCTTACAGTTGTAGCCGTAATCTTTATAAAATCATCCTCCATAATCTTCCTCGTCTCATTTACCAGCTTCATTTCTTCCTTTGTGTAACCATTATCGAGAAAGACATCTATATGGGGGAGACAGTTAAAGGCTATCTGATGGGGATAGACTTTGCATAGTACCTTCTGAAAGTTTAGAAGTGCCTTTGTCTGTTCCAGAAGCTCATCCATTGCCTTCTTGCCCGTACCAGAGGTGGATTGAAAGGTTGTAACTACTATCCTCCTTATCCTTACTGCATCGTGTATAGGCTTAAGTGCTACGACCATCTGGATGGTTGAGCAGTTTGGATTTGCTATTATACCCTTATGTCTTTTTATTGCATGGGGATTTACCTCAGGGACAACGAGAGGCACTTCTGGGTCCATCCTGAAGGCGCTTGAATTATCTATAACAACAGCACCGGATTTTGCAGAGATAGGGGCAAATTCAAGGCTCCTCGATGCACCTGCAGAAAAAAGGGCGATATCCACACCCTTAAAAGAATCATTATTAAGAATATTTACCGGTATCTCTTTTCCTTTGAAGGAAAGCGTCTTACCCTCAGATCTCTCAGAAGCGAGGAGGACTATCCTCTCAACAGGGAAATTCCTCTCCTCAAGGATTTCGACCATTTCGTTTCCGACAACACCGGTAGCGCCAACAACAGCCACGACATATTTATCTTTTTTTGTTAACAACCATTCACTCCTGAAGTTAAATTTCTTTTCAAATATTTTTTATTTTGATCTTGTAATACTCGGTGTTCTTACAACAGGGTTACCGACTCTGCCATCATTCCCGCAGTCAGTAAGCGGGAATCCAGACGTCGTCCCCGTGAAAACGGGGAACCAGAATACAAAAAATCTGGATGCCCGATTAAGAATCTCGAGCATGACAGACTATTTCTGGATTCCTGTCCACTCTATGAGTCGAGTCTACGACAGGATCCTTCGGACTGAAGTCTATCCCGTATTTAATACGGGCAGGAATGACATCGTATAGTTCATAAAGTAGCCACATATTTTGCCACAAGATCCCCAACCTCTGATGTAGTATATCCCATCTTGCCTGCAGAGAGGCTTTTAATGTGTTTTGAGGTTACTTCAATGACAGCTCGTTCAAGGAGCCTTGAAGAATCGTCTTCTCCTAAATGCTCAAGCATCATCCCTCCGGCGCAGATAGCAGCCATAGGATTTATCATATTCTTGCCTGTATACTTTGGTGCAGAGCCGCCGATAGGCTCAAACATTGAGAGACCTTTCGGGTTTATATTTCCTCCTGCAGCTATACCCATTCCTCCCTGTATCATTGCACCCAGATCTGTGATTATATCTCCGAACATATTATCCGTAACGATCACATCGAACAACTCCGGGTTTTTGACCATCCACATAGTTATTGCATCAACATGGGCATAGTCTGTCTTTATGTCAGGATATTCCTTTGATACTTCGTAGAATGTCCTTTCCCATAGATCCCATGCAAAGGTGAGGACATTAGTCTTTCCGCAGAGGGCAAGTTTCTTATCCTTATTCCTCTTCCTGCAGTATTCGAAGGCATACCTTATACATCTCTCAACACCCCGTCTTGTATTTATAGACTCCTGAATTGCAACCTCATCTTTCGTACCCTTACTCAGGGATCCTCCTGCACCTGTATAGAGCCCTTCAGTATTTTCCCTTACGACGACAAAGTCTATGTCTTCAGGACCCTTATCTTTTATTGGTGTATCTACTCCGGGATAGAGTTTTACAGGTCTGAGATTAATATAAAGGTCAAGATCAAAACGGAGTTTGAGAAGTATTTCCCTCTCCAGGATCCCTGGCTTTACATCAGGATGCCCAATTGCACCAAGTAGAATTGAATCGAATCCTTTAAGTTCTTTTAGGGCAGAATCAGGTAATGTTTCACCGGTTCTTTTATACCTCTCTCCGCCGAAATTAAATTCGGTAAAGTCTATTTTAAAACCTTTCCTTTCGGAAACAGCCTTGAGAACCTTTTTCGCCTCTGCTACTACCTCTGGACCTGTTCCATCACCTGGTATTACTGCTATTTTGTAAGATTTCATTGTTAAATTTGAGTATTCCCTGTGGTCTTGCCACAGAGTTACCTTATAGTCATTCCCACGAAAGTGGGAATCCAGAAACAAAAGAACTGGATTCCTGTTTTCACAGGAATGACAGCTTAAGTCGTTTTGATTTTGATACCCTGCGGTCTCTGCTCTATGAGTCGAGTCTACGACCGCAGGGTTCTTCATTTCCTTGTTTTAGTATTCAACTTTCAATTTGTAACTTTCAACTTATTTTTCACCCATTCCATCAATCCCCCTGAAGAGATGAGTTCTTCCATGAAGGGAGGTATGGGTGAAGCCATAAATTCGGTTTTCTTTGTTAGGTCCTTTATAATGCCCTTATCTGTGTGGATTTCAACATCGTCACCTTCATTTATTCCTTCCCATATGCCGGACGATTCAAATATAGGAAGACCTATATTAAAGGCATTCCTGTAAAATATCCTTGCGAAGCTTACGGCTATTACTGCCTGAATACCAGATGCCTTTATAGCAATCGGTGCGTGTTCTCTCGATGAACCACAGCCGAAGTTCTTCCCTGCAACTATTATATCTCCAGGCATTATATTTTTGTAAAAATACGGCTTAACATCTTCCATGATATGTCTGGCAAGTTCCTTTGGATCTGTTGTATTAAGGTAGCGTGCAGGTATTATGAGATCTGTATTTATGTTATCTCCGAACTTCCACACCCTTCCTTTTAAGATCATAGATTCTCCAGAGGATATTATTATTGCATAAATATTTAAAGTTATCAATACCGACTCAAAAAATCACGATTTAGACATAACAACCACTGGTAGGACAGGCGTCTCGCCTGTCCAGGAAGGCGATATAATAAGGACAGCCGAGACGGCTGTCCTACTTGGTTCCGATATATTTTAAAATTTCCTAAATATGTTTTTGGGTAAAAAATTCCGATTTAACTTGATAATTCCCTGTGGTTTTGCCACGGGGTTGCAACTGAGATGTCATTCCCGCAGTTCTTAAGCGGGAATCCAGAAATTAGAAAGAAATGGATTCCGGATCAAGTCCGGAATGACAATATTTGTTTCTGTAGTTGTATTTGGATACCCTGCGGTCTCTGCCGCAGGGTAGTTCATTGTAAGAAGTAGGCGAATCAATCTAACAGAATGGCGGGGTTTACTTAAAATACGGCAGGAGCTTGCTGTAAGTTGCATTCAGGTGTTCTGGTAAGACCCTCACATCTGAAAGTACAGTTATAAAACTAGTATCACCTGTCCACCTGGGGACTACATGGAGGTGGACATGTTCCTCAATTCCGGCACCACCACTCTTCGTAAGATTCAGTCCGAGATTGAAACCATTAGGATTCAAAGATTCCCTAAGAACAGAGAGTGCTTTTTGTGTGGTCTTCATAAAATCGAGACTGACTTCATCAGAAAGGTTTTCTAAGGTTGGAGTGTGGAGATAGGGAACGATCATTAGGTGACCTGGATTATAGGGATAGATGTTCATTATTATGTAATTGAAAGGATTTCTAAGGAGTATGAAATTCTGCTCGTCTTCTTTTTCCTGGGCTTTATTACAGAAAAGACAACCTTCAGGCTTTTTACCGAGGATGTATTCTATTCTCCATGGAGCCCAGATATTATCCATTACCCTTGCCTTTTAGATTCAATTCTTTCATTACCTTCTTCATATCCTCCCAGACAAGTTTCTTATCGCCAGGATTCCTGAGGAGGTAGGCAGGGTGAAATGTGGGCATAACTTTTATGTCATGGTAATAATAGAAATTTCCTCTAAGAGAAGAGATTTTCTCCTTAGTTATGAGAAGAGTCTGTGCGGCGAAGGTACCAAGAGCACAAATAATCTTGGGTTTGATAATCTCAAGCTGTCTCAGGAGGAAAGGTTCACAGCTTTCAATCTCATCAGATTCGGGATTTCTGTTATTGGGAGGTCTGCACTTGACTACATTCGCAATATATACATCTTGCCTCTTAAGTCCCATGGATTCTATAATTTTAGTTAAAAGCTGTCCAGCGTCACCGACAAAAGGTTCTCCCTGAAGGTCTTCATCCCTGCCTGGTCCCTCTCCTACAAAAACAATCTCAGACTTTGGATTTCCAACTCCAAAGACGATCTGTGTTCTTCCCTGATAGAGTTTGCATTTACGGCAGTCTCCGATCTCTTTCCTGAGTATCTGGAGAGACTTCTCAGGTGATAATTTTGAAGAAATTAGAGACCTTTCAGTAAGAGGGGATGCATTGACAGGTATATAATCAATCCCTATCTCTTTTAAATAATAGAGGTATCTTTTAAGGTCTTTAATTATAGAAAGGAGTTCTTCTCTAAGGGACTCATTAATTTTGCATTTTGCATTTTGCATTTTAAAATTTTATCACCTCTCTCCCCATTTAAGCTTTGTCCTCAGAATTTTGAAATAATCCCTTTTTGAAGAGGAGATGAGTTTTATCTTTCCCTGCGATTTCTTTACCTCAACTACATCGCCATTTTTTAGAGAAAAGCCTACCTGGCCATCAAGTGTAAGGAAGACATCACCACTCTCTGACTTAAGAGCGATCTCCACAAGAAAATCATCAGGTAAGACTAAGGGTCTGTTGGTTAGCGTATGGGGGCATATAGGTGTGAGTACGAAAGAGAGGAGGGTAGGGTATATTATGGGGCCACCTGCTGAAAGAGAATAAGCGGTGGAGCCTGTTGGGGTTGAGAGTATTATACCGTCTGCCTTGAAAGTAGTGACATATGTTTTATTTATATACGTCTCAAGATCGATTATTCGTGCAAGGGCACCCTTATTGATTACAACTTCGTTAAGAACATTATATTCTGCAATTCTCTCTCTTCGGCGGAGTACATGTGCAATAAGCATCAGCCGCTCTTCGATAAAATAATCTTTATTGAATATCCTTTCGAGAGTGGTATAGAGTTCATCAAGAGGGACCTCAGTTATAAAACCGAGACCTCCGAGGTTTACACCGAGAATAGGAACACCGAGGTTACCAACAAGGCGGACAACGCTGAGAAGAGTTCCATCGCCACCGAGTACTATAATCATTTCAACAAGTGATGGGATTTCTGACCTCTGAAAACCTTTCTCTCCGATAGATGATGCTGTTTCGATATCTATAAAGGTATCCCTGTCTTTTTCTTTAAGCCAAGGATTCAGTTTTTTAACGACCTCAATGGCCTCAGGTTTATTGAGTTTTGTTATTATACCGATCTTTTTCATTTCCCAATTCTTTCAGTAAAGGTTTCAAAGAAATTTATATACCTTTCTCCCTCACCCGTAACAGTTATCTCCCTTGACTCTTTCCCTGTTACCTTTATATGGATAGAGAGCCTTTCCTCAGGGAGATTGACTCCTGCCCTCTCGGCCCATTCGATAACAGTTGCACCTTCAAAAGAGATATAATCCCTTAGCCCCAACGATTCTATGTCGGAAGGATTAAGTCTGTAGAGGTCAATATGGTAGAAGGGGATCCTCCCATTGTATTCATTAATAATTATAAAGGTAGGACTTGTTATATATTTTTCCTTAACTCCAGCTCCTCTGGCTATTCCCTGAATGAGACAGGTCTTTCCTGAACCGAGATTTCCGTATAAAGCAACCATATCACCTGCCTGAAGTAATTCACCTAAAATGCGTCCCAGTTTCCTTGTCTCGTTAGGGCTCCTGGTATTGAGGATGAGTTCTCTTGTGATTGATGAGGATAAATTATTAACCTTGCCACGAACATGTTTTGGAGTTGGGTTTTGGACCTCTATCATGCAACTCCTTCAGCTAGGGCCTTAACAAGGTCAGCCTTACCCACAATACCGACTAATTCATCTCCCCTCATCACTGGTAGGAGATGTATCTTTTTTTCAGACATGATTGTTGCTATCTCAATGAGTGGGGTTTCTTCTTTTAAAGTAATAACTTTTTTTGTACATATATCTACAACTTTAATACCAATCATCTTCTTTATTTCTTCTTCGAATTTCTTAGGATTCTCTAGGAATATTATAGCATCAAAGATAGTTACAACCGTAGGGATATGGAGTCTTTTATTGCGGCTGATCAAGTCGTTTTCTGTGACGATTCCCATGAGTTTACTCTTTTCGTCGAGGACTGGCATACCGCTAATCTTATGCTCAGTCAAGAGATTAGCAAATCTTTCAACAGTTGTGTCAGGGGTTACTGTTATTACATTCCTTGTCATTATATCCTTTGCTGTTAACATTGTCAGTTCTCCTTTTAGATTATTCCTATAAATCCGCCCTGTCTTCCTGTTACGCCTTTATAATATCGGTAAGAATAAAATCTCTCGGGATTGCAATGAGTACATTCTTCAGAGATCCAGATGTTACTTGCTCCAAGAGAGACAGCCTGGATCTGATTGGCTAAGGCTAAATCTATATAGTATTTGCCGTTATCTTTTCCTTTAGAATATTCTTTTAGGTTTCCTGTTTCTTTTTCTACTGCTTTAAGTACATCAGGGTCAACCTCATAACAGCACCATCTTATACTCGGTCCTATCGAGATTATTGTTTTTGAAATAGAAGTATTAAACTTCTTGTTCATAATATCAAGGACTTTCTTAATTATGCCAGAGGCAGTTCCTCGCCAGCCTGCATGAATAGCGGAAATAACTCCTGAATCAGGGTCATATATAAGTATAGGTACGCAATCTGCCACAAGAACACCCAGAACTATTCCCCTCATAGATGTTATTATAGCGTCAGCCTCTATGGGTGATTGGATTGAAGTTTCTGAGATTATCCAGACCTTATCTGTGTGTCTCTGAACAGGAATCACGAGTGAATCCAGGTTTACACCGAGAAAAGAAGCAAGATAAGAGCGGTTTTCTATAATTGATTTTTGTTCTCCACAGGATCCTTCGGACACTCCATTTATGAATGAAAGGTTAAATCCTTTTAAAGGGTCTTTTCTATCACCATCCATACGGGTAGTGAATATTGTTTTCACGCCGGAATGGTTCATATTAGTCGGAATTATAAATTTATTCATCTGAATTCAGGATTCATGATGCCTGATGCATGAATTTCATCCTGTATCATGTATCATGGATCGTGCATCTCTTAAATATTTGATTGCCTCAGGTATCTTCGCTATCATATCTCCTGCAACCATTCCCATTTCTCCGAATTCTTCTGCGGCAAGGTCTCCTGCAAGGCCATGAATATAAACACCCGACTTCAATGCTGAAAGGGGATCAATCCCCTGGGCTATAAGGCCTGATATCATCCCTGTAAGCACATCACCTGTCCCTGCTGTTGCCATACCGGGATTGCCTGTTGTGTTTATATATACATTACCATAAGGGTCGGAGAAAACAGTCCGCGCACCTTTAAGCATGAGATAGACCCTGTGTTTCATTGCAAAATCCTGTGCAATTCCAATCCTGTTCTTCTGTACCTCTTTTGAGGTCTTACCGATAAGCCTCGCCATCTCTCCTGGATGGGGGGTGAGGATTAAAGGGAACTTTGATCTTTTCAGTATATCAAGATATCCCACAAGGGCGTTTACGCCATCTGCATCTATTACAGTGGGTTTATCAATTTTTGTTACAAGGCGTCTGACAAGTCTTACAGTTTCAGGATTGGTGGAGAGGCCTGGCCCAATAGCAATGGTAGACATCTCTGGCATAATTTTACCCAGTATATTCTCAGCAGACATGCTAATACTATGGTCATCGGTTTCAGGAAGGGGAAGTGTCATAACTTCAGTAAGTTTAACTTCCAATATATTATTCAGACTTGCAGGGGTTGCGATTGTTACAAGACCTGCACCAACTCTAAGGGCAGAGAGACCTGTCATCGCGGCTGCCCCTGTTTTTCCAACAGAGCCTGCAATTACCAGAAGATGACCAAAAGACCCTTTGTGTGAATCAGGTTTTCTTCCAGGAAGTAATGCCTTTATCTCCTCTTTTGTTAGGAGATTACACCTAATATTCTCTTCTTCGATTACCCTTGCAGGTATACCAATATCAGTAACCTTAACAACGCCGGCATATTCTGCACCGGGAAATAATAAAATCCCCCTTTTTGGAAGAACGAAAGTGACAGTGAGGTTTGCCTTTACAGCTATGCCGAGAACTTCCCCTGTATCGCTGCTGATACCTGAGGGGATATCTACAGATACAACAGGTTTTCCTGAGGAGTTAATAAGATTTATTGCATCTGAAAATGGCTTTTTGACTTCTGAAGAAAGTCCTGTTCCGAAGATTGCATCTACGATAATGTCAGAATGTTTTAAATGTATATTTAATTCTTTTAGGGAAAACTTTTCGTAAAAAGGTATAGAAAATTTCTTCAGGATACTGAGGTTTATCTTTGCGTCTCCTTTTATATCTGAGGATTTTCCGAGTAGAAAGACCTCAACGGTTGCGCCACGATTATATAAATGGCGGGCAATAACAAAGCCGTCACCTCCGTTATTACCTTTTCCAGCGATGATAGAAATACGTTTTCCTTCAAGGTTGCCATAGCGCTCTATCATTGCAAGCACTACCTCACGGCCTGCATTCTCCATCAGGACAGTTCCAGGCATACCATATTTCTCTATAGCTCTTCTGTCTATCCTTCTTATTTCTTGTGAGTTTGCGACCTTCATTTCCTTAAATTCGACACAAGGATAACCTGTGCGATTGCATAATCCCTTTCATGGGATATGCTCACAAGTACATCTTTCACCTGTTTTTTAGACAGGATCTTTTTAAGAACGCCATAGACCCTTATCTCAGGACTTCCGTCTTTGTTCCTTGTAACTTCTATATCTGTCCATCTTATTCCCTTTCCCCAGCCTGTACCAATTGCCTTAAGGAATGCCTCCTTTGCGCCGAATCTCCCTGCAAGGTGTGGATAGGGAAGAATATGCGAGTAGGAATAGTCCTGTTCATTTTTTGTAAAAACCCTGTTGAGAAAGGAGTCTCCCCATTTCTCTACGGTCTTTCTTAACCTTTCTATCCTTACAAGGTCTATGCCTATGCCTGCTATCATTAAATCCGATCCTGCATTAAAATGTCATTTTTATTGTAACCGGTGACCACCATTTTCTATCATTCCTGCCCCGCATCAAAGTGCGGGATAAACTCCAGTCCGAAGGATCCTGTCGTAGACTCGACTCATAGAGTGGACAGGAATCCAGCAATAGTCTGTCATGCTCGAGATTCTTAATCGGGCATCCAGATTTTTTGTATTCTGGTTCCCCGTTTTCACGGGGACGACGTCTGGATTCCCACTTGCGTGGGAATGACGAAAAAAGAACAAGTTAAATATTACCTTCCACTTCCTGCTTCTATAAGCTCCTTCATCTCCCTTACTGCTCTTTCGAAGCCCACAAATATAGAACGGGAGACAATACTGTGCCCGATATATAGAGATTCTATCTCTCTTATTCCTGCGATTCTTATAACATTCTGATAATTGAGGCCATGCCCGGCATTTACCCTGAGTCCGAGTTCTGATGCAAACCTGCAGGCATTTCTTACCCGTTCAAATTCTGTATTTCTTTCCTTTTCTTTTCTTGCATTAGCGTACATGCCGGTATGGACCTCTACAAAAGTAGTTTTTATCTCATGGCCTGTCTTTATCTGTTCTGTGTCAGGGTCAATAAAAATGCTAACAGGGATTCCACTACCTTGAATCCGTTTGATTACACCTTTAAGATATTCCTTATTCTCGATGACATTAAGACCACCTTCCGTGGTTATTTCTTCTCTCTTCTCAGGGACTAATGTAACCAGGTCTGGTTTTATATTAATGGCGATCCCCGCCATCTCCTCTGTAGCTGCCATCTCAAGGTTAAGTTCTGTCTGAACGATCTCTCTTAGTAATCTCAGGTCCCTGTCCTGAATATGCCTGCGGTCTTCCCTCAGATGGACAGTTATTCCGTCAGTGCCGGCAAGTTCTGCAATAACTGCAGCAGTAACAGGTTCAGGCTCCATCCCCCTCCGTGCCTGCCTTATGGTTGCAACATGGTCGACATTGACGCTTAACCTCAAGATAATACCTCCTAACACTGTCATGCTGAACCCTGAAAGTGTTATGCCGAACTCGTTTCGGCATCTCTTCAGGGCAAGCTTGTTTCAGCACCTCGAATCAAGTTCAGGGCTTCTGAAATAAATTCAGGATGACACAATTTATTTTCATCTATAATCTTACAGAAAAGTCTATATCTGTCAAGGGTTTTTATCCATCATGTTTTTACCAATCAGGAAGAGGATTTCGAGTATAAGTTTCGCCCCTAATGTAGCGGTAATAGATGAAGGGTCATAGGGAGGGCAGACCTCTACAAGATCAAAACCTACAATATTACCATTCTGGAGAAAGGAGAGGAAGTCAAGAATTTCACGGCTTGAAGTTCCTCCTGGCTCAGGTGTACCAACTCCAGGAGCAAAGGCAGGGTCAAGTACATCTATGTCAACCGTTAGATATATTGGCCTGTCACAGGACTTTAACAGGGCCTCTTCAAGACTCTTTGAAGAAAGGGTGTGCAAATTACTTCCTGCAGAAAAATCTTTTTCCTCTTTGGTTCCAGACCTAATACCAAACTGAAAAAGATTCTCTACACCAATGACCTCTGCTATGCGCCTCATCACAGTTGCATGTGAATATTTTATTCCATAATAACTATCCCTTAAATCGAAATGTGCATCGAGATCGAATACTACAAGATTATCAAATTTGTTCTTTAACGCCTTAATAACAGGATAGGTTATAAGGTGTTCTCCGCCTATGACAGCAGGGGACTTACTATCTCCGATAATTGTTTCTGATGCAGCCTCTATCAATTTCAGGGATGTTGAAAGGTCTCCCTGAGGGAGTTCAAGTTCACCCCAGTCATAAAATGGTATGTCTAAAATGTTTCTTTCCGTTAGAAGGCTGTATTCTTCAAGGGAATAGGACGCATCTCTAATGGCAGAAGGGGCGAAGCGGGTGCCTGAACGGAAAGTCACTGTATGATCGAGAGGGAAGCTGACAAGAATAATCTTGGCTTTCTCATAAACTTCTTTGCTTCCAAGAAATTTTCTGCAGGGAAGGATTTTAAACATCCAGTAAAGGGAAAGTTTCTATTTCTGAAGTCAATACCAGAGAGGGATAGCAGCAATAGCGCAACCAACCTTTTCCACTCGGTGCTCGACTGCCTTTATCCATGCCTTATTCAGAGGTAGTTGCCTGTTCTCAAAGGCTTCGATGAGCATATTTCTGATCTTTGCCTCAGCGTCTAACTTTGAGCATTTCCCAGAGAACTCCATAATAACACCATAATCATCTACGGAGGCCATACCTATGCCTATAGCAGCTGAGATCAACTCTCCTGTTCTATCACTTATGATAGAACCGTAAGCAGTAGGTACAAGAGAGCCAGGTGGGATATCGATATATTTCTGGTATAAAACATAAGGTGGCAATATACTGCTTAACTTTATAAGATTTATATTCCCAATTCCTGCAGAGAGAAGTGCCTTGTCAAAGGCTGTGAGTTTTGTTTTTCCTTCACCAACACCGGCAACGAGGAAGAATTTTTTCGGCTTTAGGGAAATGCTCATTTCCTCTACTGAGAGATCATGAAATGAGTTTAGAACAGGATCGAGTGAGGAATGATTTGTTATTGGCATAAGCTAATTCTCCCTTCAATGAGGAACAGGATGAAAAGTTTATAAATTATTCCCCATTTATTACGGTAAGATTACTATATTCTTTAATATTTTTCAATATCTTTTTGACAGTATTATCTACCAGCATAGTAAGTCTGGCTTTAACAGGCCTCCATCCAGACCTCATGAAGTCTCCTTCAATTTTACATTTGAATAGTCTCGTAAAATATGGTTAAGTAAATCCTGTGTGTTCACAAGACTGAATGCGCCTCCTCCAATATAGGCAATCCTTTTAGCTAAACTTGTATCGTTTTCCTCGAGGTCGTCTCTTATGCAGATTACACTTATAGTTATACCCATCTTTCTCATTTTTCTTACTTCATAAGTGATTCTATTTTCCAGTTCGTTACGGGTAAATTCCTGGCCGCTTATGGTAGGAATTCCATCTGTCAGAAGTATGAGATGTCTTAAAAGGTTCTTCCCTGATGCTGAAAACAGAGTGAAAGCTTTCAAAAATACATCTGCAATATTAGTTTCTTTTTCAGGCCTTAAACTTGTTATGTGGCGGATCAGCGATTCATATTTATTAGTTGGTCTGGAAAGCACTGAGGCTTCATCAGAAAAGGATATTAGTGCGATCTTGTCCCTGTTTTTCTTGACAGCGAAGACCAATCCCGCTGCAGAATCCTTGGCGTACTGTAATTTTCTGCATCTGGCCATGGACCAAGAATGATCTATAGCCAGTACTAAAATGCAATGTTTCTTTGATGACACATTATAGACCCGAAGGTCTTCCTTTAGAACCTGATCTGCACCTTTTCCCTTTTTGATCAGGCTACGCAGTGTCCTTCTTACATTAAGATCTTTGTAACTGTCACCCTGATGAAATTTCCTGATGTCAAGAGAATTGGATAAGTAGTTTCTATCAGTAATGAAGATGTTTGGATGAATTCTTTCTACATAGTCAAAAACATTTTTGTATTTTACCATACATCCTAATCTGGTTAGCTCAAGACCGTCGGATTCTAACTGTAGAAGTCCTTTATGTTGCATTTCAGCGAGTATCTTTAAAAAGGTATCAAAATCTGCTTTTCTGTCTTTATTCAGAGTATAAGAAAATAAGGTTGGTGCTTCTACTCTAAAGATTGATTCCTGAATGGCCTTGAACCAGTGAGGGTCCAATAGATCAATGTCATATGGCATGGCATAAATCATGTCCTGCAGGTTGTCCAGCTCTCTGAGGATCTTTACGGTTTTCGATGAAGATAGTGGTATAACCACATTCTTTTGCTCGGTAGACGCGTTAGATCTAAAAGATTTAACTATTTCTTTTATTATCTGTTCACTGGAAATGACAGATTTATTACTGATTCTATGAGGCAGGGTAATTAAGGCAGATGACATAACAGGGTCTTTAGACTTCAGGACATGCAGGGTTTGTAATAATTCGTAAAATGCTAAAATCGCTCTTATACTTATAATTAAATTCGCATAGGGGTATTGTCTGATAAGATTAAAGATTCTAACTGTTGTTTCTTTGAAATATTTATCATCCATTACTTTTGAACATATCAATCAAACTTTTTATATATTCCTCTGTCTTGTTAAAAAAACTCCCTTCAAGATCCGGAGACAGTCTGCCCATGAAAGCCAATCTTATTGCTGCCGAGAGGTCTTCAATATTTACCTCTTTATCATTTCTGAGTCTGGCAAAGCTCTGTGACAGTTCGTAAACCGCAATAGCGGAACGGGGACTCGCAGGAAATTCCAGTTCTTTATCTTTACGTGTATTTTGACAGATCTGAACTATTTTCTCTTTAATCTCCTGCGGTACAACTATTATCTTCTTCCCATAAGTATCAAGGATTGATAATTCCTCAGACTCAGAAGGATAGGGGATTAATACTCTCTCTAAACGGTCTTTTAATGCCTCGGAAAGGTTCTCTATACCTGCAATATCATTGCTGTTCATCGTTGATATAAGTATCGTATCTATCGAGAAATTGATGTCATAATTTCCAATAGTCAATTCTCTTTCTTGGAGTACCTGCAATAGAGTGTTCTGAATCTTTTCAGATAACCTATTAATTTCATCGAGGAAAAGAATCTTACGATTTGCCTTAACTATTTTCCCAGGTGAAAAAGCCCTGGAATCAAAAGCCCCATATCTCATTGCAAGGACAGGATCTATATCACCAACAAGATCTTCGGCTGTTAGTTCAGGACTCCCCTGAATTCGCATAAATCTGTTTTCACCATTTATAGTTATTAACTGTCTCTTCCCAGTCTGACACTGCGGACAGAGGGATGAAGAGGGATCGCAGTTAAAACTACAGTCATTGGCTAAAATATCAGGGAGGGACCGAGCAACAGATTTTGCCAATAAGGTCTTTCCTACGCCAGGAGGCCCCTCTAAGATTAGGCTTCTTCCTGCAAGAAGGACAGCAAGGATTTCCTTTTTGGTTTCTTCGCTACCAATCCAGGGATCCAGAATACTAATCCCTTTCCTGATTATGACATCTCTGATTTCAGTAATTAAATCCATATCGCCTCAACGTCATGGATTAGTAAAACCCTGCAGGTTGCTGATATGTTTCATGAAGACCGATAATAAAAGTAGGCAAACCGGAAAAGAAATATTTCGCCAGTTAAATTGAAAAGGGTTATACACTAAATATTAAAAACTGACTACCTCATACCCCTCTTTTATCAGCTTGATAAGCTCTTTGCCTACAGGTGCGATTGGTATTCCATAGGATTCGACATCCTTTGCTATACCAATTGCATCAACATTCATTTTGCATGCCATAGCGTTAACGCTTGCCTTAACCTCTTCTATAACTTCCCTGTAAGAGCTATCTTTGAATATCCCTACTGCTTGAGCTGATATTATAAGTTTTACATCCTCAAGTTCTCCACTCTCCTTTGCCATCTTTGCAAATTTTAATCCAGTAATGACCTTTCTTTTGTCTTCAGGGTCCGATAAAACAAGGACAACCACTTTTGTCATAGACCACACCCCCTCCTTAATTCACTTTTTTAATTCCGGCAAAACAACACTTTCAAATTCGGTTGCTAACTGTCTTAGTTTCTTTATTTCTTCCTCATCCTGTATAAGACCTTTTGGCTTTTTCGAAAGGAATCTTTTATTCGCATCTTCCACATGGGTGGTCAGAACAATACCAGCGCTGGCACAGACAGCAGCGCACTTACCACAGCTGACACATTTATCAGGATTTGACATCCAGGGAATAAAAATTCCTTCATTCTCAGATTCATACATCTTAAGTCCCTGTACTGGACAGGCATGTACACAGTCAGAGCATCCTTCGCATTGTTCAGGAACAACCCAGGGTATTACCCTGCTTCCGATTTTGACTGCCCCTATTGGGCATGCAAGATAACAGGCCTTGCACTTTGTACAATAATCCTTGTCGATGTAAAAGGTATCCTTTGTCTCAATAACGGATTCAAAGGCACAGGCATTTTTGCATCTTCCACATAAAAAACACTCTGCCATGTCAATCCTGTAAACTCCAAGTCCAGTACAGACATTTGCCCTGCAAAATTTATCTTTTATATGTTCCTCATATTCATCACGGAAATACCTAATAGTAGTAAGCACAGGATTAGGAGCGGTCTGACCCAGCCCACACAGTGAACCTGACTTTACAAGATTGCCTATTCTTTCAAGCCTTTCTATATCTCCTTCTTCACCATTTCCTGAGGTTATCTTTTCAAGTATATCAAGCATACGATAAGTTCCCACTCTGCATGTCGGGCATTTTCCGCAAGACTCTCTCTGAGTGAAAGAAATGAAGAATTTTGCTATATCAACCATACAGTTGTCTTCATCCATTACAACTAACCCGCCTGAGCCCATCATTGAACCGACATTGATAAGAGAATCAAAATCAACAGATAGATCAAGGTGATCTTCTGATAAACAGCCACCTGAAGGACCGCCTGCCTGAACGGCTTTGAATTTTTTGTTGTTCATAATACCACCACCAATATCGTATATAATCTCTTTAAGGGTTATTCCCATAGGAACCTCAACAAGGCCAGTATTCACAACCTTACCTGTAAGAGCAAAAACCTTTGTACCTTTGCTACTCTCAGTCCCAATGGCGTTGTAATAATCAGCTCCCTTAGTGATTATATATGGTATCTGTGCAAGAGTTTCAACATTATTAATAAGTGTTGGCTTGTTCCATAGTCCTTCAATTGCAGGATAAGGTGGTCTTGACCTTGGCATCCCACGATTCCCCTCAATAGAGAGCATTAATGCAGTTTCCTCACCGCAGACAAACGCACCAGCACCTTCCCTAATAGAGATTGAGAAATCAAAACCTGATCCGAGTATGTTTTCACCAAGTAAGCCAAGCATTTCAGCCTGTTTAATGGCTATCGCGAGAGTTTTAACAGCTAAAGGGTATTCGTGACGCACATATATAAAACCATAACGGGCATTAACCGAATAAGCTGCAATAAACATACCTTCAAGAATACTCTGTGGGTCGCCCTCCATAAGAGACCTGTCCATAAATGCACCAGGGTCTCCCTCATCTCCATTAGCAATAACAAACTTAATATTTCCAGGAGCATTCTTTGTATATTCCCATTTTATCCCGGTTGGAAATCCTGCACCACCGCGACCCCTTAAGTTTGACCTCTTAACCTCATCTACTACCTGATCTGGTGTCATAGAGGAGAGAACCTTCTCTAAAGCACTGTAACCACCAACCGCTATATAATGATTGATATTGCACGGGTCTATATTACCGTTATTCATTAAAACAACTCGTAATTGTTTGTTATAAAAAGGAAGATCATCCATCAGAGTAATAGGATCATTTAAAATGGATTCCCTGTAGAGGAGCCTCCTGACAGTCCTGTTTGAAGAAAAGGTCTTAGAAAGAATTTCGCTTACATTCTTATAACTTGCGTTGACATAAAAATATCCATTGGGCTCTATCTTCATAACAGGTCCTTTCTGACAGAGCCCCTGACATCCTGTCTTAATAGCCTCAATGTTTAGGTCCCTTTTTATTGATTCCTCCTCAAAGGCCTGGATAATCTTTTTAGAGCCATTAGCATTGCATGCAGTCCCGCAGCAGATCTTAACTCTCTTACTGTTAGAATTTAGTGTTTCTTCTTTCAAGTGTGTTCTCAGAGCCTTAAGATCTTCTATGGTATTAAGCTTTTGTATAGGTATTTCTATTTTAGTATTCATATTTAATACAGGAAGTTTTGGAATCAATCATTAAGAGCGCCCGATTTCCCGTACTCATATTCCCTGAGATTAAGCACTTCCCTTGCCTTATCGATATATTCGATTGTTAGGTCAAATATCTTCTCGGGGTTAGTCTCAAAGTGAACCGCACCCCTGAATCTTTCAAACCATACTTCTGTCATTATTTTTGTTATCTCTTCACTCGCCTCAATAGGAGAAGTTCCTCCTAAAATAACAGGTATACCTGACGCAGCAAAACAACACGCCGCAGAAAGTTCTTTCTCAGTCAACCACTCAGGCGCTATAATAACAATGGGTATGCCTCCAATCTCATCAGAAAGACTGCCTTCATCTACCATAGCTGAAAGTATAGTTAAAATCCTTGAGCTGTCAACAGAACCACCTAAGTGAATTATCGGAGGTATCCCTATTTCCTCACAGGCGCCCATTAACCCAGGACCTGCCTCTTTAAGAGCAATTTCTGGATTGAGATACCCTGAAAGAGCACAGGCAGCAGAGGCACATTCTGTAGATAAAACCAATATATCATCTCCAATTAATTCCCTTGCGAGATAACTATGAATGCCAGCTGCCTGAACCCTGGGGTTGTCACTTCCAATAAGCCCAACTATCCCCCGGATTCTACCAGTAATGATCGCATCATTTATAATCCTGAAAGGGGGTACTGTAGTACCATTGCTCATACTTTCAAGATATTCTTGAGAAAACCCACTTAGTACAGAAAAATATTCAGTTATTCGCTCTCCGCTTCCAGTTCTGTTAGGGTAGTTGTCTATAGCGATTCTTACTATTTCTCTGGCTGTATCTTTTGCCCTGTTTATATCGTACTGTACATGCAAGGCACCAGGAAATCGTGCCTTCTGAGATGTTGTTATTATCTTTGTGTGAAAATTATTTGCAACCTCTATGAGGGTTGGCATAATACATTGGAAATCAACGGCGATGGCATCAATAAGTCCAGTAATTAAACAGAGTTCCTGATTGGTAAATCCACCTGACATATTTATTCCATATTTCATGCTGTATATATTGCTGAGATTAATTCCTTCTGCCCCCTTTGAATTAGCGTATTCGAGTATGTCGGGTTCCGAACTTACTTCAGTAATCACCCCTAAAAGTGTTGGATCATGTCCGATAAAAACCAGATTGACCTCTTTCTCCTTGAATAGTCCCAGACCTCCCTGTGATTTAACAGGCTGTGGTATTCCAAAAAGGATATCCATAATATCTGCCGAGATCATAGTTCCACCCCAGCCATCTGCCAAAGAGACCTTAAGAGTACTCAAAAGAAGACTGTCAGGTTCATGGTCAACACCAATATTGGTACGATGCATCGCTTCTATAATCTCTCTGTCAATCCCAGATGGAATGATGCCCCATTTCTCCCACCTCTCCTGCGTTTTTTGGGGAGCACGTTTTATAAATCTTAAAGAACCTTTCTGTTTCCCAAATTCTTCGAGCAATGTCTCTGCAACATCTTTTGCAACATTATCTATATCCCTTTGACTAAACTCTATTCCGAGTATTCCTGCAATTCTGTGGAGTTTCTTTGTATCAGTTATCTTTAAGTCTTTTACCTTACCATTTGCGACGCCGAGCAATGTAAGAGCTAAATCCCTTGCCTGATCTGAATGTGCAGCAGCACCAGCAGCAGACATCCTTAGTATATTCCTTGAGACAACAGTAGCAAGTGTTGCACCACAAACACCTTTTTCTACTTTTCCTTCGCCGCTCTGTAAGAACCTGCATGGACCCATATGACAGATTCTGCAGCATGCACCTGTGGCACCTGATGGACAAGGCTTTATTTTTTCAGCCCTGTCAAAACATGTCTCGATCCAATAGGACTTGCTCCATTGTATGAGCTGTTCTGAACTTTTGTTCCCGCTCTTTATATTTTCATACATACTATACAGCCCAATCTTTTGAGTTATGCCTCGACTTACAGAGGATCTTTATCGTATGCCTTCACTACCTCATTAAGCGAACCCGATCTATAGCCAAGGAGGTCAACTGTCACATAACTAAATCCCAGCTTTTTGAGAACATTATATATTGAGGATCGCAGTTCGTTACTACTAAGAAGGGACATCTCCTCAGTAATTAATTCTATCCTTGCCAGTCCATCATGATGTCTTACTCTAAACTGGGTGAATCCCAATTCCCTCAGGAACGCCTCTGCCTTTTCTATCCGATTCAATTTTTCTTCTGTTATTGTTTCATAATAGGGTATTCTTGAAGAAAGACAGGCAAGAGATGGTTTATTCCAAGTAGGTAAATCTAACTGCCTTGACAGGTAACGGATATCTTTTTTGGTTAGACCTGCCACTATAAGGGGACTTAATATCCCCAATTCTTCTGCTGCCTTTCTTCCTGGCCTGAAATCTTTCTTGTCGTCACAATTAGAGCCATCGGCAATATTACTTATTCCATATTTCTCTGCCTCTTCTTTCAGTTTCTGAAAGAGATCATTTTTACAATAATAACATCGACTCGGATTATTCTCTGAGAAACCTGGTATATCAAGTTCATTTGAAGATATGATTAGATGTCTTACCCCGATCTCTTGGGCTAATGCAATAGCCTCCTTAAGCTCATGTTGGGGATAGGTTGGAGAGGTTGCTGTGATAGCAAGGATATTATCTTTAAGGACATTTTTAGCGACCTTTAAGAGGAAAGTACTATCGACACCTCCAGAGTAAGCTATGCAGACTGCCTTTAAAGAGAATAAAAACTCTTTAAGGTGATTTAGTTTTATTTCTGATGTTTTTACAAAATATTCTTCTTCTATTTTCATGGTATCCCCTGCAAATAATCTATCTCTCTATAATGATCTCATCCTTAGACCCCGTAAGTTTTGATTCTATAGATGTCCTTAATTCACTTAATGAGATAAAGGAATTCGATTTATTGGTTAATAATTTCTGAATCTTGACAAGGAAATCATGTTCGATATCAACAGATAACGGTCTCGATTTATCTCCGATAAGTTTTATCTCGCAATGAACAGATCTACTCTTTCCGTTTATATTAATTTTAAGATTCTTCTTAATGAATGTGATCTTATGAAATATATGATTGGTGCCAATCCTGTGATAGCCAGATATCTTGAGTTCCCTCACAAGGAATTTGGCTATCTCCTTTTCATGTTTTGCATTTGTATCGATTATAATTATATACCCAGGACGATTTTTCTTTGTAATGGTAGGGATAAGCTGGACATTGTTAGCGCCTAACTCCATTATCTTTCCGATAGCAAAACCCGTTATTTCTCCTGATACATGATCAATCTGAGCAAATATGAGATGTGCCTTTTTTACCATGATAGTTTAGAAAATTTCCTCAATTGCTAAAACTTAGCAAAAAATTACCTTCAGAGAAAATCCTCAGCTGATCCATCAAGAATGCAGGATTTTGAACGTTCAAAGGATTCCCTGAGATGTAATGGAAGTAGACTGATAAATCTGCTTTTTTTGTCGTTATCTAAGATTTCTCTAATAGATGCAAATACTACCTCAAAGGCCTTCTCTGCTGCAGCTCTGTAAGGATAGCTCCCCATTTCCTTGGCAATGGTTATACAATCTGGGTTGCTTGAAATCCCATTAATTGGTGCATCTTTCCATAGGGTCTTTACTGGTTCGGGTAACAATTCGTAGATGTTATAAATAATTTCTACTGGAAGGACACATTTTAAAGAGGAAAAGACTGTAAGGGCTGTTTCTTCACCTCTTTCAGGGTAACAATACCGACCCAATACTGCAACCCTTGTTATATAACCTTCTCTGGATAATAACACCTGTTTGCTGGAGTCCCTTCAGAAATCAAGCCCCTTAACTATGTCAGATGCTAACTGAGTTGCCTTTTTAAGACTGAGTGAAGGCATAGATATTATAACATTGGCTACTTCAGATGCCTTTTCTGCGGCCTCTTCTGGGCCCATTCCCATTGCCGCCGCCATACAGGCACAGACAACTACATCCATGGAACAGGCACCGGAATTAAGCAATTCTGTAACAGCCATACCCACCGCAGAAAGGGCTTCCATTGTCTCCATATCACCCTTAAGAATCGCCTCTGGTGCTACTTTTGCCAGTAGATTTTCCAACTCATATATTTTACCATTCACCTTTACTTCAACATCTATATATGCATCAAAGGCAAAATGTCTCTGTGCGAATTTATGGGTTCTCCTGCCTGCACCTGGTCTTACATTCTTAAACCTTATATATTCGATATCTTTGTTCAATACCTTACTCATTGTTTTTGAAACGGCATTTGCTATTGCATCAATATGTCTTTTTTGAATATCTTCGAGAAGTTCAGTTAGAGATTTTCCACCTTTCATCTGGTCATAAGAATAAATTGCCCTTTTGACGATGGAATTAGTCATTCCTGGCTCAGTAGCCCTGATTATTGCCTCTGTGAGTGGACCTCTCTCTATAAACTCTGCACGACGAGCCAGTATATTTGTTGCAACCGTTGCATCCTCTTTTTGAAAGTATCCATTCATAGTTTCACGTATTATTGCGATAATCTCATCCTGTGTGGCACCCTTTCCTAAAAGATAAAGAGCCAGAGAAGGGGATGTAACCCAGTGGTTAAGAGGTAACAACAGAGGACCTCCAGCCCTCCCAACACCGAGGGCTGCCCCTTCTTTGATTATAGAACAGATTTCATTGAACATTATCATTCCGACTACTGTGGGAGTTCCAGAATCTTTCAGTATAAGGGCAAGGTCACCAACGATGCGGGATGTTTTGAGTTCTTCATTGGTTCCGCGGATATGGATTACCGCAGGCATTCCTGCCTCTTCAACTGCAGCTGTTGCAACTACCTCGGGTGTCCTTGTTACTAAAAATTGTCCATATTCTTCACCAACATAGGCATCAGGATGTATTATTTCGAGTGAAGCTGCAGTTCCAAAGAGGGCAGACATCCAGCGGCATGCACGCATACCTGCAGATTCGTAGGCTTTCAACATTGCCCGTGTGCCTATCCTTGCGAGTTTCTGCCCCAACTTAGGGAAGAGATGATCCTCTCCAATAGCAGTGTGCCCTACGAAAGGGCTCCCTCCGATACCTAATGGCAATAGTTTAGAATCAAAGGGTGCGAGATGCTCCTTTTCTAAGGCCTGGTATATCGCAAGCGTTGCGGCAAATCCTGAGACCTTATTATTGAGCTTCTCGGTTGGGATGGAAGAGACACGACCGGAAGGTATCCCAGCGGCCATCCTTGTGACAGCCCCAAGCTTCCTATTGGGGCATGGGATCCCGCATTGGACATTAACACCTGCCCAGTATAGTAGTGTTGCTGTAGTCAGGGCTGCATTTGCGGGATCAGCGCCACATTCCATAAGTTTTTTAACAGCCTTTTTTGCAATCTCATCAACATCGGTATAGGCCTCATTTGTTACTTCAAGTTTCATTTTTTTGCCTTTCTGAATCTCTTTGGCAATAACATTTGCGGCGGCCCATACCCCCAGATTAAATACGCCCCATCCCCCGAGTATAGCATCGAACTTTTCTGTAGTGAGGTAATCCGGCTTAGCAGTAGCTGCCCTTAAGGTTGCAATAATCTCTCTTTCCATTGTAAAAGCCCCTTTCTACATGTAAGTCTGATTAAAGGGATACTTAACTATTATACCCAAAACTGTTCTTCCGGTGGCATAACAAAATTTGCACCAATAGATTTCTGTGTTTTATAGCAATATACAGCATAACGACAAAAGAGAAAAGCTATGGTGAATAGGAGCACAGTGAGTCTGAGAAGAACCGGCCAATAGTCAGAACCACCTAAAATTAAAAGAACTGTTACTGCCCCTGTAAGAATAGATACAATGTTAAGTATCAATACGATATGTTTTGTAACCTCGGTTCTTGTTTCTGTAGATATTTCAGCAACCTTTGCGATAGTGAACCAGAAAAATCCTGTGGCAAAGAAGGCAGCGAGTCCTGTAAACAAGACGGTAATTGCAAAGGCTATGTTTGAACCTGGTTGAATAAAGAAATGGGGTATAACACTTAAGCCGGCGCAGATTACAGCAAGGGTACCTGAAATCTGAATGCCTCTATAGTGAGATCCCATATTCTTGGCTCCCTCCAGACATCCCTTCCAGAGTATTAATGCACCTGCATAGACTACTACAGGTGGGAAGGCAAAGGTTAGGGGTTCGAGAAATACATAGCCACTCCCATAGATTTTCTTGATATATGCTCCTGCCCAGTCAGGAAACCACATTCCTACAATAACTGGAATAGCGCCCACTTCAAGCCACTTTACTACCTTTGATTTTTTCCATCTTGGTTTTATATATCCTGATATAGGTGTTTTCTTAAATACATCCATCTTTTCCCCCTTCTAAATTATTAAGTTTTTAGTGAATATCAATTGGGGTAATTCTATGAAATGTTCTATTTTGGTGGACCTGTATCCTTCCAGCGCGTTGATTCAAATTTTACGGCGCTTTCATAAGGTAATACATCTAATCTCAATGCTGCTTCCGGTCCAGGTTTTGTACAGTATATCTCATTTACCTCAACAACAAGGGTTTTACCCTCTAATTTTGCCCCACCCTTAAACTGATATGCTGCACGGATACATCCAAGTCCACCAGGCCCTATAGAGACACGGGGATTTTCAGATATATTCTGTTTAATCTGATCTACCTGCGCATCTGACAGTTGAAATTTTACAATATTATCTCCTTCTACTTTAGCTGTCTCTATAACAATGACAGTGGGAAATCCCTTTTTTGTTGCTGTTCCTATATGTGCACCGAGTCCTTCGAGCCAGTTTTTCATTCTTGGTGTCAATTTAGCCATATTTACCTCCTATAATATTTTTTTACCAGCCTCATCAGGCTTGTAACTATAAATCTCGTCAACCTTCATGAATATTACACCTCGTTGCACCAATCTTGGTGGTCTTATATCAGGGGGAACCTCAGAAGGTGGTTCTTTATCAGCCCAGTTTCCCCATTCAGCTAAAACATCCTTTGCTTTTGCTCCATAAAATTCAAAATTGTCAGGGAGACCTTCTTGAAGTATAGTTGTAGGACCCCTGAATGCCCAGGTTCTGCCTTTAACAGGGTGTGCTATCGTAATAACGCCTATCGGGTTCTCCATCAGGTTTGCCTTTGTCTTCTGGGCAAACATTTCTGCTATCAAAATATACTCATCTTTCCAGACTGCAACAAAACGTTCACCAACAGTATTGGTTTTACCATCAGCACTACATGTGGTTAAATGGACTACAGCTCCACCAGAGCCAATGATGTGGAGTGCATCCTTCATTTCGTCGGTAAGTTTCATTTAACACCTCCCTTATCATAAATTTGTAATGAAAAATTATTTCAAAGAATCTTTTTCCCTGAATCATTAGCGTCGAAGCTATAACACTCGGCAACCTTTAATACGATTACCCCCCTCTGAGCTATTACAGTGGGTCTGATTTCCTCTGGAAGCCCGGAAAAGGCTTCCCTTTCTGACCATTCTCCCCATTTTTTTAGAATGTCGCCAGCCTTTATCCCTTGGAAGTCGTAGTTATCCGGTAACCCCCATTCGACATGACCACAGGGGCCCTTGAAGGCCCATTTTATTCCTTCAGCAGGATGAGCAATAGTTACAATACCGACCCTATTTTCGTTAAGATTGATCTTCGTCTTTAAGGCAAAAAGGTCTGGCATCAGGATAAATTCATCCATATAGACATCGGTGAAGAATTGAGGGCTTGTGTTGGAATTTCCATTAACACTGGATGTGGTCAGATAAACTACCATATCATCAGGTTTATTAATCTTCAGAGCAGAAATCATCTCTTTTGTTAATTTCATATCAACACCTCCTTTCCTTAAAAGTGTTTAAAAGAAATACTATGTAATATCTTGTAATGACAGGTTTTAAATAAAAAATAATAATTAATCACTTAAAGAGTAACTATATAACTTCGTCTTGAAACGGTAGAGATCACCACGATAAACAGATGCTATCCATCCACAGGGGGTATCATCTTTCTTATAGGCAACAAGGTCAACATAAAAGGCTACTGTTCCAGCCGGGACTTCTAAATAAGTTGCTTCGTAAGGCCTTATGGTAGTCGATTCAATACTTACATAAGCGTATTCATTACATATATGGCATTTGCCAGCAAGGACATCGAAGACAGATTGATCCTCAATGCCCATAAGGTCATCCTGATTACATGAACTGAGAATCTTACAATCCCTGCAGACTATAAATTTCTTTTCAAGGACGTATGGCTTATTATCAGCAAGAAAAAGGCGTTTAATACGAAATACCTTTTCATCAAGAGGTATCATCAGTTTTTCTGATACTAATTGAGTTGCCTTGATAACCTTAAGGTCTAAGACTTTTACCTCAGGTTTTAATCCACGTGCAGCCATATCTTCATAAAAATCTGGAATCTTAATCATAATCTGGTCAAGTTTAGGTTCTGCTACAAAGGTTCCTTTGCCTTTGATTGTATACAAAAACCCATCTCTTGTCAGTCTTCCTAACGACTCCCTGACCGTAGTTCTACTTATTCCATATCTTTTGCAAAATTCTGTTTCAGAGGGTAACATTTCGTTAGGTAGTAATTCTCGGTTTTTGATCTGGCTATAAATGATATCTATAAGTTGATTGTAGGCGGGGATAGGGGATCTTTTATTAATAGTATTTCGTGTATCTACAGACTCAATAGCTAATATTGATTTTGGCATATAGATAATGTGAGATGACTTGTTATGACATGACATTACCAAAAATATTTTGGCTTGTCAAGAAAAATTTCAATAATTCGAGAAGTAGAGTTTGTCTAAAGTCTCATTAAAAACACATTTTGTCATGCTGAATTTATTTCAGCATCCCGAAATAAATTCGGGACAGGTTCTAATAAAAACAATCCTGAATCAAGTTCAGGATCATAAGACCCTGAAACAAGTTCAGGGTGACATTTAGGTAGTTTTAGACAGGCTCAGTATGGCAGGAGTAATATATTTTTATTTCTTGCATTTGCATAGAAGTTAGATTAATGTAATAGAAATTAAATAAGGTTCATTCATACCAGAAAAGTTGTATAATACTCCCCAAAAACTGGACAGAAGGTTAAGGTGGATGTTAGCCTGTCGTAACTCAAAGGAGGAACGGCAGGATGAGGAAGAAAAAGACGCATGATGCGGCATTCAAGGCGAAGGTGGCATTGGAATCGGTAAAAGGGGAAAAGACGCTGGCGCAGCTTGCCGGCGAATACGGTGTGCATCCGAACCAGATCGGACAGTGGAGGAAAAAGCTTTTAAAGGAGCTTCCGGCCATTTTTTCCGGGAGGGGCGATAGTCAGGAGAAGGACCATAACGAGTTAGAGGCGGAGCTTTACCGTCAGATAGGGCAGCTCAAGGTAGAGTTGGAGTGGCTCAAAAAAAAATCTCAGATACTCGGTTAAAGAGACGAGGGAATTGATAGAACCCGGACATTCAGAGATACCGATATATCGGCAGTGCGATCTCTTAGGGCTGTCAAGGTCGGGCTATTATTATCATCCGCAGGGAGAAAGCCCGTTGAATGATCGCCTGATGAACCTCATAGACGAGCAGTATACGAAGATGCCCTTCTACGGGGTTGAGAAGATGACGGAATGGCTCAGGAGACAGGGTTTTACGGTGAACCCAAAGAGGGTGAGGCGTCTTGTGCGTCTTATGGGGCTTGAGGCGGTATATCCCAAAAAGCGACTGAGCGTTCCGTCTAAGGAATACAGGAAATATCCTTACCTGTTGAGGGATTTGGCGATAGAGAGGCCTGACCAGGTCTGGTGTGCTGACATCACATATATAAGGATGCTTCACGGATTCCTATACCTTGTGGCCATCATGGATTGGTATAGTAGGTATGTACTGGCATGGGAACTCAGCAACTCGCTGGATAATCAGTTCTGTCTCGATGCGATGGATAAGGCTCTGGCGATCTCGCAGCCTGAGATATTCAATAGCGATCAGGGGGCGCAGTTTACGAGCAGCGAGTTTACCGTAAGGCTTGAGGCCGCCGGGATTAAAATAAGCATGGATGGCAGAGGGAGAGTTTTTGATAATATCTTTATCGAGCGTCTGTGGAGGACTGTGAAATACGAGGAGGTGTATCTGCACAGTTACGAGAGCGTCAGGGAGGCCCGTAACGGCCTTGCAAGGTACTTACGGATTTATAATACAGAGAGGCTCCATGAATCTTTGGGATACAGGACTCCCCACGAGGTATACTTTGGGGAAGGCAAAAACAATAACGGACAGGCTGGATTAATCCACCTTAAAGAACCCTGTTTTTTGTCTTGACAATGGGGAGGGGTTTATTGTTACAATAAGGAGAGGTATTGGCATGGTTATTGCTTAATCAATCAATCCTTCTTAACTGTTCACAGTTCAAGTTTTCTGTCATTCCTGCGAAAGCAGGAATCCAGCCCCGTATCAAGTACGGGGCATTCCTTACAAAAGCAAGAAAATCTGGATTCCGTGTCAAGCACGGAATGACAATAACGAGTAAAAATGTTTCCGAACTCCGAATTCCATACTCCGAAATCTTTAAAAGGGAAGATTATGTTCAGATTTAGATCACTGTCCTCAAAACTCATGTTTATTGGCATCGTAATGCTCACATTCCTTGCCATATATACCTACTCAGATTTCCGTTTCACCCAGCACATGAAGGGTAATACAACTGCGATAAATCTTGCAGGTCAGTTGAGGTTTCTATCCTTCGAGATTTCATGGAATATACAAAGGATTGAAAAGGCAGATCAAGAGACGAGGAAATCCTTGATAATATATCTCGTACATCAAACAAAGATGATTGACTGGATACTTACAGATTTTAAAAATGGTAATAGAGATCTCAATATCCAACCCATAACCCATAATAAGGAGTCAATAGATCTCTTTAATACAATGTTAAGAGAATGGAATGATGTCCTCAAGCCCATGATCTTACGATCGGCTGAACTCAAGGGAGATGGCCCTGAGGCAATGGAACTTTTCAGTAGATATAACTTTAGGGTTTATAGATATGTGTACGATAGGGTTAACGATTTCGTGAAATCCCTTGAGGACCATGCTGAAAGTAAGATAAAGGAGTTTGACATCTTCAGGATTTATATGTTTGGGTTTTTCTTTCTTCCAGTGGTATTCGTAATATTTTATATAAATAAGAGCATTTTAAAACCTGTAAAGAGGCTCAGGAAAGCAGTTGAAGAGGTTGAAAAAGGGAATTTTGATGTAAGGCTTGATATAAAAACCAGGGATGAGATTGGAGATTTAGGTAATGCGTCTAACCGTATGGCACAGACCCTCAAGTTTCTTTTTGATGAAAAAACAAGACATATTAAAGAGGTATGGGCACTTTCGAAGTCATCAAATATCCTGTTTAATATTTCTCCTGAAGAAGACATTTATGAAGCAATATGTAATATTGCGGTCAGAGACTTTGATCTCCGTTTTGTATGGATTGGGCTAATAGAAGAAGGAAGTTATAATATTAAACCTGTGGCTCACTCTGGCTATGAGGAAGGATATTTATCGCATATAAAGGTTACAGGGGATGATTCACTGCCAGAGATGAGACCATCAGGCATGGCTCTAAAGACAAAGACCCCGAGAGTTATACACGATTATGAATCTGACCCTGCAATTACTCCTTGGAGGGAAGAGGCATTAAAGAGGGGTTACCGCTCTTCAATGGCAGTGCCAATAATTTTCTCTGATGGTAAAGTAATAGGTGTCCTTAAGTTTTATAGTGGTGAGCCGCAGTTTTTTACAGGAGAAAGGTTCGATATCCTCCAGGTCTTTGGTAATCATGCGACAACTGCCATCGAAAATATGTTTCTTATTGAAGGGCTTGAGGAGAAGGTAAAGGAAAGGACATCTAAACTTGAGATCGCAAGGCTTGAGGCAGAGTCTGCGAACAGGGCAAAATCTGAATTCCTTACAAATATGTCCCATGAACTGAGAACACCCCTAAATTCGGTCATGGGCTTTTCTCAGGTGATGTTAGATGGAATGACTGGGGATATGACAGAACAGCAGAAGGAGTTTATGAAAGATATCTATAATAGCGGGAAACACCTCCTTTCACTGATAGATGACATACTTGACCTCTCAAAGGTTGAGGCAGGGAAGATGGAGCTCGAACTCTCTGAATTTAATCTGAGAGATTTTATAGAGAGAAGTATTGTAATGTTTAAGGAAAAGGCGATGAAGCACAGCATTAAGCTTAAGACAGAGGTTGAAGAAGGGATAATAGAAAATATTATAGCCGACGAATTAAGGATAAAGCAGGTGCTATTTAATCTCCTCGGCAATGCCCTGAAATTCACACCAG
>CAKKSD010000019.1 GCA_919902995.1 Thermodesulfovibrionia bacterium | reverse complement strand
TTATGCTACACCGAACGAAGTGCTGAGTGGTGCAATAGCTGGTGGAATGTAGGAAATGATAATTTCAAAATATGGATTTAAATCATGGCCCTCGAAGCTAAACTTGAAATAAAACTCGCACAAAAACTAATCATGACACCCCAGCTGCAGCAAGCGATAAAGCTTCTGCAGCTGTCGAGGCTTGAGCTTCTCCAGCTTATTTCCCAGGAACTTGTAGAAAACCCTGTCCTTGAAGAGGCAGATACAGATGCAACCGAAGAAGAACCAAAGGAGTCAGATGAATCCCTTCAGGATCGAATCAAAGATGATAGAGATTCCTCTGCAGAGAATTTAGTCTCTATAATGGATGACTACTTTGAAGAGAGGGGAAGCGATGGTAGAGACCTTGGTTATTTCTCTGACGGAGAAGAGGAAACTTCCTCCTATGAACAGTTCTTGAGTAAACCGACTACCCTGACAGACCATCTTCTCTGGCAATTAAGACTCTCCACTTCTGATAGGATTATCGAAGAAATAGGTGAGGTTATTATTGGTAACCTGGATGAAAATGGCTATCTCCAGTCTTCCAAAGATGAAATAGCATCAATAAGTGGTACAAAACCTGAAGATGTGGAGAAGGCACTTAATCTCATTCAAAGCTTTGATCCGATAGGTGTGGCTGCAAAGGACCCCAGAGAATGTATTCTCATACAGCTCAGACATCTCGGTCTCCAGGGTTCACTTGTAGAGGAGATCGTAGAAAATCATCTACCCGATATTGAGAAAAGGGAATACCACTCTATTGCCAAGGAACTTAATATCTCTCTTAATGATGTCCTTGCCGCAGTAAAGGTAATAGAGGGTCTTGAACCAAAGCCGGGAAGGGCTTACCTTAATGTTGATGTCAGATATATAACTCCTGATATATATGTCCAGAAGATAGGTGAGGATTATGTTATTAACCTGAATGAGGACGGAATGCCGAAGTTAAAATTGAGTCCCTTCTACAGAAACCTCATAAGGTCAAAAAATCTCCTTCCCCCATCCGAGAAGGAATATATAGAGGGAAAACTTAGGTCAGCCCTCTGGCTTATGAAGAGTATTGAACAGAGAAACAAGACAATCTACAAGGTAGCCGATAGTATCGTAAATCTTCAGAAAGATTTTTTTGAGAAGGGACTGGACCACCTCAGACCTATGACTCTTAAAAATATTGCCGATGAAATCTCAATGCACGAATCCACCATAAGCAGGACAACTACGAACAAATATATACATACGCCGCAGGGGTTATTCGAATTAAAATTTTTCTTCAGCGGTGGGTTTTCTTCTGGTGGAGAGAAGGTCTCAACGGTTTATGTCAAAAATGTGATAAGGAAGATGGTCTCTTTCGAAGATCCTAAAAAACCACTCAGTGACCAGCAGATAGTCGAGACATTAAAGAAGAATGATATAAGTATTGCCAGAAGGACTATAGCCAAATACCGGCTGGAACTTAATATACCTCCAACAAATATAAGAAAAAGGATTGGCTTGAGAAAGGAGGCCCTATGAACATAATTGTTACCGGGAGACATTTAGAGGTTACACCGGCACTCAGAAGTTATGCAGAAGAGAAGATTAAAAAGGTAGAAAAATATTTTAATAATGTCACAGAGGCAATCATTACCCTGACTGTTGAAAAATACAGGCATAAAGCAGAGGTTCAGCTAAGGGCTAATGGCGTTTTGATACAGGCAGAAGAGATTAGCGGAGCGATGTACTCCTCTATAGACCAGGTTATGGATAAGATTGAGCGACAGTTAAAGAAATTTAAGGAAAAACTCACCCGTCATAAAGGAAGGGGTGAAGGGGAGTCCATCCCTAATCTAAAGGAAACTGCGATTTCTGATATTGTTGAAGAAGGACAGGAGTCTACCCGAATTATAAGAAGGAAACGGTTTGCTATGAAGCCGATGTCTCCTGAAGAGGCTGTGATGCAGATGGATCTTCTGGATAAAGACTTCTTTATCTTTGAGAATGACTCAACAAGGGATATCAATGTAATTTACCGTAGAAGGGATGGCAATGTAGGGCTCATCGAACCAATAAGGGCACAGGGCTGATCAGGGACTATTTTTGCCTTTTTCTTCTATATGGCGGTGAAACCTTTTAAAGATATGTTCGAGCTTATCCCTGTAGACCATAGACAAAAAGATTACTACGATAGTAACACCTAAAACTACAAAAAGCCTGTAATACTGACGGTGTTGAATATAGCTGCCTCCGAGTGTTAGCAGGGATATACCTAAAAACCTTCCGACTGTGCTTATAATGAGAAACTCCTTTGTGCTCAGGTGTCCTAATCCGAGGATGTAACAGAAAGAGTCCTTTGGAAAACCAGGGATAAGAAATAACAAGAATACGAGAAATGCACCTTTATGGTGAAGGAGATAATCATATCTATCTATCGTTTCTTTTTTGATTAACCTTTCAACAAATGGCCTTCCAAAGTATTTTGAGAGTGTGAAAGCTATCCATGAGCCAATAGTCAGGCCAATAGTGGAGAGCAATATCCCAACTACAGGCCCATAGAGGATACCACCCAATAAACCTGTAACCTCTCCTGGTATAGGGGCAACAGCAACCTGCGCAGCCTGCAATAATACGAAACCGATAAAGGAGAGAGGGCCAAGTGATTTTAAAAAGTTCAAAAGGCGCTCTTTATTCAGAAAGAGTTGGATTAATCCTGTCTTATACAGGATGAATGTGGAGACTGCAAGGATAAAAAGAAGCAGAATCAGCTTAACCCATGTCCTATTATTAAATATTACTATCAGTACGCTCCTTATTGGCTATAGTCTACGACTCGTAGAGACCTATTTTGGTTTTTCCATCTTTTCAAGGAATGGTTTTATCAAATCTATTGGTACAGGGAATATTATTGTTGAGTTTTTTTCAGTTGCAATCTCTGTAAGGGTCTGGAGAAATCTAAGTTGCAGCGCTCCGCTTTCTGTTGCTATAATCTTTGCTGCATCTGCAAGCTTCTGAGATGCCTGGAATTCACCTTCCGCATGAATAATCTTGGCCCTTCTTTCGCGTTCAGCCTCTGCCTGTTTTGCAATCGCCCTCTGCATCTCTACAGGAAGGTCTACATTCTTCACCTCAACGGCAGTAACCTTCACCCCCCAGGGCTCTGTCTGTTGGTCTATCACCTTCTGGAGTTCAGCGTTTATATCTTCCCTTTTTGCAAGGAGGTCGTCGAGCTGACTCTGTCCGAGGACGCTCCTCAGGGTTGTCTGGGATATCTGTGATGTTGCATAATAAAAGTCTTCAACAGCTGTTATAGCCTTTATGGGCTCTATCACCCTGAAGTATACAACGGCATTCACCTTTACCGATATGTTATCCCTCGTGATTACATCCTGAGGTGGAACATCGAAAGCAACTATCCTGAGGCTTACCCTCACAAGTTTATCAATAATAGGCCAGATTATAACAAGTCCGGGTCCTTTTACAGGTATAACACGCCCCAATCTGAAGACAACACCTCTTTCATACTCCCTCAAGATCTTGATAGCTGCTGAAAGAAAATAGACGAGGAGGAGTATTACGAGAACAATACCACTTAGAGACACTGGAAAAAGTTGGAACATCATTTTCTTACCTCCTTTCTCTAATCTTAAGTTTTAACCCTTCAACCGTTTCAACAATGATGGACGCCCCTTCCTTTATCGGCTCCTCACTCCATGCCCTCCATAGCTCACCGTGGACAAAGACTGTTCCGTTCTTATGGATTTTTGTCTTTGCAACCCCCTCCATTCCGACAAGTCCCTCTGATCCTGTTACAGGTTTTCTCTTATATGCCTTGAAGGCAAGGGAGAAGGTCAGGGTAAAGAATATAGCAGTCATTATCGCTGCAGGAAGGACCACAGCGAGTGATAACTTTATAAACGGTGCAGGCGATTCAAAGAGCATAAGGGAGCCGATCACCATCGAGATTATTCCACCAATAGTGAGCATACCATAAGATGCTATCTTTACCTCAAGAATGAATAAGATTATTGCAAGAATGATAAGAAGAAGACCTGCATAATTAACAGGAAGTACCTGAAATGAGTAAAAGGCAAGTATCAGGCATAAGGCACCAACAACCCCGGGCAGTATCGCCCCTGGGTTTGTCAATTCAAAAAAGAGCCCATAGAAACCGAGGATCATTAAAATATAAGCAATATTGGGGTCGCTCAGGACCTTGAGGATCTTATACCTTATTCCTATCTCTTTCCGAACCACCTCCGCATCTGTTGTCTTAAGGGTCATTTCTCCGAGAGGTGTGTCAACCTTCATACCATTGATACCACTAAGGAGGGAATTAAGATCAGATGCCACAAGGTCTATTACCTTTAGCGCCAGTGCCTCTTTCTCAGTTATTGATGCGCTCTTCCTTACAGCATCCTCTGCCCATTTTGGATTTCTCTTTCTCTTCTCGGCAAGTGACTTGATATAAGCAACGGCATCGTTCTCCACCTTTTCCACCATGGTCTTATCCATCTTCCCTCCCATGCCAACAGGATGGGCAGCACCAATATTTGTTCCTGGTGTCATGGCTGCTATATGGGCTGCGATAGTTATAAATGCACCGGCAGATGCAGCCCTGCCTCCACTGGGATATACATAGACTACTATTGGGATATCTGAAGATACCATCTTCTTTATTATGCTTCTCATTGAAGTGTCAAGTCCTCCAGGGGTATCGAGTTCTATTACGAGTACCTCTGCCCTGTCCTTTGTTGCCTTATCTATGGAATTTTCTATGAACTCAGCAACTACAGGGTTTATTACCCCCTCAACAGTAATTACATTCACCTGGGAATCTGCAAAGGAGGGATCTGTGAAAAAAAGGATTAATAGGGGTAATCCCAGTAAAAGCCTTTTCATGTTTGGATTATACCCCTTTTATAAAGATGGTGTCAACTGAGTTCCTCAAAGGGCAGCCAAACGTTAAAATAGAATTTTAATATCAGCCTTTTCCCTTAATTCCTTGAGATACCTTTCAAGCCTCACGTTGGTCTCCTCCTCTAAGAGATAGAGATTTATCTCATCCCTCACCTCTAAGAATTCCTTTCCTCTGAATTTTTCCTTATTCCCTTCATAAAAATCCTTTGACCTCTCCATTGGTATCAGGATAAAGGCCTTTATCCTTCTGCCTATAAACCTCTCGATCATAAGATTAGTATCTCGGTACGGGTCGGTTCCGATTTCCTCAGGATCTGCCAGTCCCAATCTCTTTGCCTCTGAAAGGAAAAGAACCATATTTATTATCCCTTCCAATACTTCTTTTTCATCTCTCTTCTCTATCCTTGACCTTTCCTTAAGTTCACTGAGGGTAATCACATGGTCATTGATGGTTGCTACTATTCTGTCCACAATCTCTGCACTCGAAACAGCGAACAGCGAACAAAGAACAATGAACAGTAGCTCACAGAATATAAGGATTCCATATTTCTTCTTTTTACTATCCACTATTCACTCCTCACTATTCACTATTGTTAAAACGCATGCCCTATCGCAAAATGGACTTCCCCCCTGCTTTCACCAGGTTCCCTCTCTATCTTATGACCGTAGTCCAGGCGAAGGGGGCCAACTGGAGTTTCATATCTAAGACCGACTCCGGCTGTGTACTTAAGCCTTGTTATCTTAGCAGGACTTGTGGATAGCCATACATTCCCTGCATCAACAAAGGTCACGATGCCTATGTCTTTAAGAAAATTGAATCGCAGTTCACTATTAAGGAGAACAAAGGTATTTCCTCCTGTAGGAGTATCGTCAGAGCCCTTAGGACCGAGTGTGTCCTGAGCATAACCCCTTACAGTAGTTCTACCTCCTAAGAAAAATCTTTCAATAATCGGTACCTCCTCTGTCTTTCCGAATGCCCTGCCTAATCCACCTCTACCTGAAAAGGCAAGGATAGTACCCTTCCATAACTTAAGATACCAGCCCCCCTGAAAAGTTATTTTATAGAGTTCCACCTCTGATCCGAAATATCTTGTGGCAAACTTAAACATAACGCCACTCAGTATCCCTGAACTCGGATTAAAGGGGTCATCTCTTGTATCAAAAATGATAGAAGGGTTAATACTGCTTATCCCTGAGGTCCCCGTGTCTTCTCTCGTAAGGATCGCCCCTGGTTTTATATTGAAGGTCTCAACCTTTTCAAATTCGTAAAGAAGGGAGACCTTCAGCGTATCAGTTATACCCTTCTCTATTCCGGAAATTCCGGCAATTCTTTTTGTCTCATACCTTGTTTCTTTGGTATCGATATTTATAGACCTTTTCTCCTCCTTAATTATACTTGCCCTGAAATCTATGGGGTTGTTTAAAAACCATGGTTCCTTGAACCCCAGGGCATATTTCTTTTCTATGCTTCCGCCTTCACCCCTCAGATTTATTTGTCTGTTGTATCCGCCAAGATTCTTATATGATATCTCAAGAAACCCTCTGAACCTGTCATAATCACCATAGCCTACACCTAATTCAACGGCCCCCGCCTTCCTCTCTTTAACTGTAATGAGCATTTCCTTCCTGTCAAGCCTGCTAAATGGATCCACAGGCTCAAATCTTACCTGACTGAAGATTCCGAGTCTGTAGACTCTCTGTATGCTTTTAAGGACACCTTCCTGGTCATAGATATCTCCATCCTTTACAACAAGCTCCCTCATTATGATTTTGTCCTTGGTATCTTTATTCCCCCTCATAATCACCTTACCGATAGTTACAGGTCTACCCTCGTATATTTTAAAATTTATGAATGCCTTTGAGGAATCGTCGGAAAAAGATCTCTTTGCATCTACTTCGGCGTAGCTATACCCTTTCCTTGAATAAAGGGAAAGGATGTGATATCTATCTTCGCCAAGTTCAACATCATTATAAGGCATGCCCTTTTTAAGGTGAATGACATTGAGGATTTCCTCTTTAGAGAAAACTGTATTACCCTCTACTTCGATCTCATCAATCCTGCTCTGTATCCCTTCATCAATAGCGATATTCACATAACCTTCAGTCTTTGACTCATCAAAGGTTATCTTTCCCTTCGCCTTTGCCGAAAGGTAGCCGAGGCCCCTGTAAATGTCTTCGATCGCCTCTATATCCTTGTTTAAAGCCCTATCATCAAAATAACCGGCTGTAAATAAGCCCTTTTCTCTAACCGTCATCAGTGCCTTAAGTTTATCAGAGTCAATTACCTTGTTTCCTTCAAAGATAATACTTCTAATATAGAGTCTCTCTCCTTCGTTGATCAAGAAATCTATCTCTATTTTTCTCTTGTCATCCGACCATCTGGTACCTACAGAGGTGCGGCAAAAATAGTAGCCTTCCTTTCTGTAAAGTTCTTCTATCCTCTCTGCACTATCCTGGATTATTTCATCTGTGGCCTTCCCATCTTCGATTATAGGGATTTCTTTGAGGAGGGTTTCTGATAAGAAAACTGTATTACCAACAAAATTCACCCTTACCATAATTCCTGGATTTACCGGTATCTTAATAGATACCTCGTCTCCGATATATTCTATCTCTGAGATTCCTATCTCTGCGATTAGATAGTCATTGTTTATATAAAACTCCTTAATTTTTTTAAGTCCATTATTAAAACGTTCTGTATCAAAGATATCTCCCTTCTTAATCTCAAGCAGAGGAAGGACCTCATTTTTATCAAAGACTGTTTCCCCTTTTAGTTCGATACCCTTTATTTTTGTCGATGGTCCTTCATAGATATTTACCAAGAGCTTAACTCTGTAAGGTTCCACTTCATCTATATTTATCTTTATCTCTAACCTTCTGTAGCCCCTTTTTCTGTAATAGGCATTTATTTCTTCTTTCAGACCATTCATCTTCTCTTCCCTATACTCATCCCCCTCTTTCAGTATAATCTCATCTCTCAGCTTCCTTGAAGAAACCTGTTCGTTTCCGCTAAAGTCTATCCCTTTAATAAATACCTTCTCTTTTATAAGATATCTCAGTTTTAAACCACCCTGAATTTCTTTTACATCCACAGATATATCCTCGAAGACCCCCTTTAAGTATGTCCTCTTTATTCCCTTCCTTATCATATCGATACTGTAAGGCTGTCCTATTTCGATTTCCATCAGTGATATTATCACTTCAGGTTTAACACTCCTTACACCTTCTACTTCAATAGCCACGATTTTCATATTTGAATAATCTTTGGGATATGCAGGTAAAGAGGTGAAAAAGATAACTAAGATAATAGTAACGACATAAATATGTCTCATAACACGAAAGTCTATAAGAAGATAATAGCTTTGTCAATGGATGGTAGTATCTGAACAGGATAATTCGAAGGGATTTATTTTCTTATCCTTCTCCGAATTTCATCAAGCATCTCATCGGGTTTCTTACCCTTTTCTTTTGCTGCCCTTTCAACAGTCCAGTCCAGACTCTCATCTCCGCAGCCACAGAGACCCCTATCCAGAAAATAGTCTGCAAGTTCAGGAAAACTCTTCAGGATATCTTTAAGTCTTGTAGATGTACTTATCTCTTCAAACATATATTTCCTTTTAGTTTTGAATTCTCCTTTCAACCGATAAAATCAATCGTAATATATCGTAACGAATGTTTTATATCTAAATATCTCTTCAGAGGTTCTAAATACCTTTGATTTCTGGAAATTTTTGATCCTCTGTTCTATCTTGTACGGAATAGTCTGATCTGAATCGCTTGAGATTACGACAATAGCAACATCCTTCTTTGAGTTCTTTTTGTCTATATTATAATAGATAGGATTTTTGTATTCCCATGTAAACCTCAATGGGGATTTTTCGATCTCTCCCTCAGGATGGAAAATCTCAGGGTTATAAGAATAGATGACTTTCTTTCTTGTAAATAAGTCAAGGGCAGGGACAGAGACCGCAGGATTGACCGGAGTATCTGTAGAAGGAAGTATTAATACCTCTACTTCTTCTATGTCAAGGGAATTTAGAAATTTACCTGCATCCATCAAGTTTACAGCGCTCATTTTCTGCAAAAGGGGTAGATAGGCAAAAATTGCTATAGAAAGCGAAAAGAATACAATGCATGAAACAACAAATCTTCTGAGTTCCCTATCCATTATATGTTGTAACCCGTAGGAAGCCATCAGCGTAAACATAGGGAATAAAGGTATTATATAACGTATCCGTTTTATCTGAAATAAAACAACAATAATAAATAGCCAGCTTATTATCACATATCTTATATCCCTTTTCCTGAACGCTACATAGGCAGAGTATAATGCTGAAACGGTTATAAAGGGGTGAATCTGGAAAAGGAATGTAGATGTAAAGCTCTCGCTCCATCTACCTAATCCGGCTTTCTGATAGGTCATTAGAAATTTAATCTGTTCTAAGAAAAAGTCAAGCTTTGATAAAAACACAGCAGCGGTCAGGGCACCTGAGATTAATGCAATTACAAGACTTCTATATATGTAATTATGAGTTCGGAGTTTGGAGTTCGGAGTTCGGTAAACCAGAAAAATAATTACCAGAATAGAGAGCATAGGCCAGGTTGAATACTTAGAGAAGATAGCAAAAAAAATGGCAACAGCCGCAACAGTATTCATCCATATCCTGCCCTTTTCCATAGCCTTGATAAAGGTAAAGATTGAAAACGTTAAAAAGAACATTGTAGGGACATCAACAAGCACAAGCGGTATCTGTGTGAATAGGTATGGGATACCAAGAAGAAGCAATCCTGCAATGTATCCGGTATTTTCATCCCATAAGGTCTTGCCAATATTATAGGTAAGAACAACAGTCGTGGAGAAAAGAAGGGTTGTAAAGACCTGGATATAAATCCTGTTTTCCCCAAAAAATTTAAAGATAATTCCATAGAGAAAAGGGATAAGGGGCATATCTGTCCAGGCCATGATATCCTTCCCCCACTCTCTTAAGAAATAACTTGTCCCGTATAGTTCGAGATGCTTTGCCTGTGTAAAGTATCTTGAGACATCTACAATCACCTCCGGCTCTCTCCAGAAGGGCAATATAGCAACAAAGGAGAAGAGAAAAAGGGTTATTGAAGGGACACGTTCTGGAAAGGAAAGAGTGGAAACAAGATACGCAATAATAATGCTGAGAACAAGTATAAATGAGATCTTTACTATATCAGAATCGTTAAATACCCAATTCCAGCTTATGAGCCTGTTGTCGTCCGTAAATCGGAAAACAAACAGTGTAAGAAAAATGGATAAAGAAAGGAAGGAGACCGGAAGTATATACTCAATCTTTTTCAGGCTGGACAATATCCAAACCTATTACCACGATATAACCTTATCGCTTGAGAAGATCTCATCAACGATATTCTCATATGAGACTGGTTTCTTCGAAAGGTCTATAAGCTTTACTTCATTATCTTTTGATTGAACATTTATTATCTGGTCTGATAATTTTGTTGGTCCGTCATTCAGTATATGGAGAATCTTCATTTCCTGCCTCCGAATTTATAAAACAATCACCCTATCAACATCATGGACCATAACAGCATTGTTGTACTGGCTGCCACAAACAATCTCTACAGGTATTCCCTCTTTCTTAATACCTTTCCCTGTGGCATTATGGTCGCAATAAAACATCTTTACTCCTGAAGTCTTTGATAACTCGGTGTAAGAAGGGTTTTCGAGAAGTTTCACACCATCGTCCATAGTAAATATATGTACCTCATGACCTTTTGAAATAGATGCCTTCGTCAATCCTTTTATATGCTCAAGATGTCTTTCTGAGTTAACAAAAATGCCGAGCTTCATTTCACTATCTCCTTTAATAATTTTTAAAAAGAATTATTATAGTCTTATATCAAATTAACAAACTGTTGTCAAGGGTAATTCCCCCTTATCTACCTCTGACCTCCACAGGTGATTAACAAATATAATGGGTCAATTTCTCCGTCATATCTCCGATGCATTCATTTTTTACTTGACAAGAATTATTCTAATATGATAATAGTTATTACATTAGAAATATTATAATCAGCCATGAGAAAATACGGTAACGGCAAATTCAAATTAACTCCCCAGAGGATTGCAATTCTCGATTACCTTGATGGTAACAGGAGTCATCCTTCGGCAGAAGATATATATAAGAGTGTATTGAAGAGGTTCCCCACCATGTCCTTTGCAACTGTATACAATACACTTGACGCACTGAGGAAAAGCGGGGATATTCTGGAGTTAACCATAGACCCTGAGAAAAAGAGGTTCGACCCTGATACAAAGCTCCATCATCACCTTATATGTATTAAATGCAAAAGTATTGTAGATATACACAGGAAGTTCTCTCTCAATATCACATCAAAGGAAGTTGGAGGGTTCGAGATAGTAGGAAACCATATCGAGTTTTACGGTATATGCCCTAAATGTAGAAAACAGTCTTGAGAATTGAAATATATAAAGGATTAGATAAAATTATTCAGTTTTTAAATTCAACAAATGTGGAATAACAAAGGAGGTGAAGTGCAAACTGTATAACTGCATAAAATTAGGCGGTAAGGGTACAATGTTTAAGGTATAGTAATAGAATTAAATTCTTGATTTAGGAGGATATATATGAGTGAAAATTGTTGTGATTTAAAGGTGAGACAGATAGTCCCGAATTTTAAGCTTGATATATTCGATCCATCAAAGGGTGACTTTGGAGAGATAAGTCTTGAAACACAAAAGGCAAATAAGAAATGGACTATACTCTTCTTCTATCCTGCTGACTTTACATTTGTCTGAGCCACGGAGTTTGCTGCTCTGGCAGAGCAGTATGAAAGATTTAAAAAGATGGGATCTGAGGTTATAACGGTTAGCACCGACACAAAGTTTGTCCATCTTGCCTGGCAGAGGGAAGAAAAGATGCTCGAGAATGTTAAATACCCTATGGGTGCTGACCCAACAGGAAATCTCTCGAGGATGTTTGGGGTATATGATGAGCAGACAGGACTTGCCTTAAGAGGGACATTCATAATAAGCCCTGAAGGCAAGATCCTCAACTCTGAGGTTAATTTCTACAACATGGGGAGAAACATAGATGAACTTATGAGAAAGTTCAAGGCAAATCTCCATCTTTCCAAACATACAGATGAAGGTTGTCCATCAAAATGGAAGGAAGAGGGGGATAAGACCCTTAAGCCATCAGCTAAGCTTGTAGGGAGAGTATACGAGGCGTTGAAATAGAAAGTAATTCTGCTAAAGATTAAAATTTTAAAGGAGGCTAAAATGGAGCTTATAAATGAACATGAAATAGGAATATCTAAAGGGACTGAGGTTGAAGATGCTGTTGTGGCAAACTTCAAGGGTGAATGTTCAGAAGTGGGTCTCTACCTTGCGATGGCGAGACAGGCACAAAGGGAGGGATTGCCAGAGATCGCTAATGCACTGAAGACAATTGCATTTGAAGAGGCTGAACATGCAGCACATTTTGCTGAGATGAACGGAATGATTGCATCATCACTTAAAGAAAATCTTGAAAAGATGCTTGCTGGTGAAATTGGTGCAAACAGAGGGAAGAAAGAGGCAGCGAAGAAATCGAAGGAGTGTAATTGCGACCCTGCCCATGACTTTTTTGATGAGTCCTCAAGGGATGAGGCAAGGCACGCGAGGACAATAAAGGGACTTCTTGACAGGTTCTTTAAGAGTTAAGAAAAGTCCCTTTTAATCCTTTAGAGTTATAAAAATCCCATTTAATAAGGAGAGGTCTGTATGGCGATTAAATGGACTGAAGACTTAGCAACAGGCGTGGATGAGATAGACGACCAGCATAAAGAGTTGTTTAAGAGGATCAACAGATTACTCGATGCCTGCAAACAGGGAGAGGGAAAGGAGGTAATAGATGGCCTGATGCTTTTCCTGAGCGATTATGTGGTGAATCATTTTGGAACAGAAGAGAGGCTTATGGACCGTTATAACTACCCTGAGTCCCGATCCCATAGGTCTCAACACGAGAACTTCCAGAAGAGGTTTACTGATTTAAAAAGAGAGTTGCAGATGAGCGGAGAACGCCTCGTTGCTGTAATAAGAACAAACCAGTTACTCGGTGATTGGTGGATAAACCATATAGGTAAAGTGGATAAGGGATTAGGAGCCTTTTTAAGAACTAAAATCTGATCATGGAAAGGAGATCCAGCGGTTTGACCTAAAGATTGCCGAGGCCGCCATCTCTTTCATAGAAAAAGGTGCATCACACCAGGACCCCTGATCCCAAATTACCGGTTTATCTTGCCAATTTATCTTCCTTTCTCATACTATGTATCATATATGTGATTAACAGACTTATGAAACCAGATGCGCCTATTCCCAACAAGACCATCAACACATGCACATCCAGTTTATATGTCCCCGTTGCTGAATCATATTTATAGCAGAAAAGTATGAGCCTGTCCAGAAGCCCCTTTGGCTTTTTGATTTTAGATGCTATTCTACCATTTGCAAACAATTCTGAGATAGGTCCTGCTATCTCCTCGGGCTTAAAATCAATTCCATAGATATGCTTGAATATCTTCCCCTCTCCATCAATAATCGTCACAACATTCAGATGGTCAAAGCCTCCTTCTATCTTCTTATAATAGAAACCAAGTTCCTTTGCCAATCTATCAATTGTATCTTTCTCAGCAGTGGCGAATATCCAGTCCTTGAAATTGTGAGTAAACTTTCCACCATATTCCTTCATCCTTGCCGGGGTATCATTCTCTACATCAAAGCCTATTGTTATTGTCTTAAATTTATCTCCAAAGTCCTTTCTAACCCCTTTAACAGCGTTTCTTAGGTTCATTGTTATGGCAGGACATATATGGCTGCATCTCGTATAGATGAGACTTATGATAATAGGGTTACCACGAAATTCACTGAGATTAAATTTCTTTCCATCCTGGTCTATGAGGGTGTGGTTGCCTATGTATTTTCCTATAGCATTATTTGAGGCTATCATGGCATTCTGAGGTGATGAAGAGGCACTTGTATGCTGATACTGGATCAAGATAAATGCTATAAATAATGCTATCCTTTTAAAGTTCTTCATCTATCTTCTTCCCCTCTTCCTGTTTCCTTCCATAATTATAGGGGCTCCAATCAGCGGTGAGTTTAGGGATCTCTGAGAAGTTTCCGGGAGGGGGAGGTGATACTGTATGTGTCCATTCGAGGGACTTTGAACCCCAGGGATTATCAGACGACTTTTCTCCTGCAATTAGCCCATGGAGCCATGCTATAAGTACTACCAGCATACTCAGGGCTATTATAACGGCACCTGCTGTTGAGAGTTGCTGCAATCCTTCAAACTGAGGAAACTGTTGATAATCATAGTACCGCCTCGGCATGCCATTTATACCCATTATAAACCAGGGGAAGAAGGTAACATTCACACCTATAATGAATAGGATAAAGCTAAGTTTTCCCAGAGACTCTTTGTACATCTTACCTGTCAACTTCGGAAAGATGTAATAGACGCCTCCAATAATAGCACTCGTTACTGAAAGTGCCATAACATAATGGAAATGGCCGGTTATCCAGTATGTGCCATGTATCTGCTGATAAATACCAGACATAGCATTAGGTATACCTGTTAATCCACCAATGAGGAAGAGGAATAGGAAACCAGAAGCATAAAGCATAGGTGTTCTGAATTCAATAGCTCCCTTATAAAGGGTTCCAAGTAGACCCACCATCAATAAACCTACAGGGACGCTTATTAACAGTGATGTGAAGACTTGGAGTATGACAATCCAGTTAGGCATTCCAGAAACATAGATGTGGTGGGCCCAGACTACACCGCTTAAAAGCACAGTTCCCCAAAAGCCACCATAGACCACCATCTTATAATTAAAGATACGGTTCCTTGTAAATGTGGCCACTATTTCATAGATGATACCTACAGCAGGGAGCAGTATAACATAAACAGCCGGATGTGAATAGAACCAGAATAGATTCTCGTATATAAGCGAACTGCCTCCAGCAGCGGCCTTAAAAAAGTTGGTTCCGAGATATTTGTCAAAGGAAAGCAATGTAACTGCCACACCGAGTACAGGGACAAATATGATCTGAAGTGTAAAGGCTGCCAGGATAGACCAGATGAATATATTTAGATTGTTCCATGTTATACCCGGTGCACGCATCTTTATTATAGTGGTTATAAAATTGATGCCACCTGCAATTGATGAAAAACCAATAAGCAGAACCACAAAGGTATAGAATGAGGTATTTCCGGGCGAAAATTCACTTGAATAGGGTGGGTAGCCTGTCCACATAATATCAGGTGGATCAGGGATTACAAATGTCAAAAGGGCAAGCACGATACCCATCCAGTAAAGCCATACACTTAAGGCATTAACCCTTGGAAAGGCCACATCCTTAGCGCCTATCATCAGGGGGACATAGTAGTTTGCAAAGAATCCTGTGAGGGCAGGTATCTGGTAGCCGAGTATCATAGCTGCGCCATGGAAATAGAGCCATACATTGTATGCATTTGGATTCGTTGTGACCGTTGGCCCAACGGTTGTAAGCTCTGCCCTCATAAGCATCGCCATTATACCTGCCAACAAAAAGGCTGCGAGTGAGCCTATAAGGTAAAGCACTCCAACTCGCTTGTGATCCGTAGTAAAGATCCATTCTTTAAGGCTGAATGCCGTTGCGCTCATATAGAACCTCCTGCTATTTTATTTTATTCTTTTCTGTTTCGATCCATTTAGAAAACTCATCTTTCTGCATAACTATGACCTTGCCATGCATACTCGAATGAAGTACCCCGCAAAACTCAACACAGGTCATAACATACTCACCCGTCTTTTTAGGATAAAACCAGATGGTATCCATAGTCCCAGGACGTATCTCCCACTTTACCTTGTACTCTGGTATGAAGAGGTTGTGAACTACATCACGACTTGTCATCTTCAACATAATAGGTTCTCCTGCAGGCACCCTCAACTCATTGGTTGCCTTTATACCCTCTGGATAGTTAAATTCCCAGCTCCACATAGCACTTTCGAGATTTATCGCATAGGCATTCTCCGGTATATTTCTGTACTTATTCCATAATTCAAAATTCTTTGCACCGAGGAAGATATCGTCAGCCAAAAATATGAAGGTGGGTATGAGCGCCCATCCAAGGGCTGCAAGAGGGCTCAGTTCAGGGCCCTGACCCTCTTCGTCAGGTTGTTTCCTCCTGTACCTTAACAATAGATAGAGTGTCAACACAGCAAATATAACGCCAATAATAATAATATCCACCATCAACTCATACCACAGGTGATTCCATCCTTCTGCTGGATCAGCTATCCCTTTTGCATAAAGATTGTTTATGAACAAAAAGGATAGGCTAAGGGATACAATAATACTCGCAAAATAATGTTTACACCGCATAGCACTTTACCTCCTTTCTTCGAAAACAAAATATTACCAGAAATAAACCTGGGATACAACAAAGAGCCAGACAATATCCACGAAATGCCAGTAAATGGACGCTGACTTCACAAAGGCTTTATTTATCCTCCCTGCAAGGGCCGGAAGGAGCACGGAGAGGAATATGCCTAAACCGACAAGAACATGAGAACCGTGGAAACCTGTTAGCGAGTAAAAGGCTGTGGAGTATACGTTTGTCTTAAAGTTAAACCCTTCGTGAAAGAGCTCTGACCATTCATAGACTGAAAAGCCGAGGAATGCCGCACCGAGGATTATCGTAAAAATGAGCCACGACAAGAAGCCACTCCTATCCTCATGCTCTATATTTACCTCAGCAAAATGGATTGTGACACTCGATGATATAAGTATAATTGTCATAATCACCGGCACCAGGACAGGCATCTCAGGTGTGCCTGCAGGAGGCCATATAGGGGATAAAAGTCTCATCGCCCAGTAGGCAACAAAAAAACCTACAAACAACATCGCCTCAGCAAGGATAAAAATAGGCATGGCCCAGATACTGTGTCCCATACTGTATCCGTGGGCATCCTCAAGGCCTTCCTTAATCCACCCCGCTATAGAGATAATAATCAACGGTGCCCCTATACCGAGAGAGATTATAGACATCATCGGCATCTTGTAGACAAAATAGAATGCAAAGGCCAATGGTAGCAAAAATAGGATTCCCACACTCAGTATAAGTGGCCATACACTCGTATGCCACTTAAGTTCATGTCCGATTGCATGTTCTTGCATAGCCTCCCCCTTTTAAATTTTTTAATGTGCTTACCAAAATATCTCCGAGGAACACTGCCATTAATCTTTTTATACTCTACCTCCTTTCTCTTTTTTATACAGGATGAAATTTATCCTATTTTAAAACAAAAAATTTACCTCTTAACAGTTACGAGTTTCTTAAAATCTGTTTTCCTCAATCGAGCCTCTACCTCTTTCCTTAACTCGACCCAGACAGGGTGGACAGAGCATTCGTTGCTAAGACTGCACATCCTTTTATCAATTGCGCATCTATTCATCGCGACTGATCCATCTATAGCCTCTATAACATCGAGGAGGCTTATAGCTTGTGGTTTCTTCGCAAGCTGGAAGCCACCTTTCACACCCCTGAAGGACTTAACGATTCCGGCCTTTGTGAGTTTCTGAAGTATTTTAGCGAGAAAGCTTTTAGGGATTTTCTTTGCTTTAGCAATCTTATCAACCATAATGACTTCACCTTGAGGCTCTGAAAGATAGAGAACACACCTTATCGCATAGTCAGCCTCACGGGTTATCTGCATACAGGACCAATATTATCCTGTTTTACAATTTTTGTCAAGAAAAAAATCAATAGTATATACTGGTAGGGTCTATTAAAGTGAAAACACGCAGGGCATTTGAAACCCTGCGTATTTTATCGTAAAGGGATTAGATATCAAAGTACAGGAAGAACTCATAGGGGTGTGGCCTAAGTCTTAGTGCGTCAACCTCTTTCGTTCTCTTATAACTTATCCATGTATCGAGTGCATCCTGAGTAAAGACATCCCCCTTGAGTAAAAACTCATTGTCTGCCTCAAGGTGATCAAGGGCATCCTCAAGGCTCGCAGGCATGGACGGGACAGATGCAAGCTCTTCAGGTCCGAGTTCGTAGATATCCTTATCCAGTGGTTCGCCTGGATCTATCTTGTTCTCTATACCGTCAAGTCCTGCCATAAGCATCGCAGCAAAGGCAAGATAGGGGTTACAGGAAGGATCTGGGAACCTTACTTCTATCCTCTTCGCCTTGGGGCTTGCTGAATACATGGGGATACGGATACCTGCAGAACGGTTGCGGCCTGAATAGGCAAGATTCACAGGTGCCTCAAAACCAGGTGTTAGCCTCTTATAGGAGTTTGTGGTCGGACTTGTAATTGCGGCAAGGGCAGGGGCATGCTTAAGTACACCGCCTATATAATGAAGGGCCAACTCGCTAAGGCCTGCATAGCCACTGCCAGCAAAGAGTGGTTTACCGTTTTTCCAGAGACTCTGATGTGTATGCATACCAGAACCGTTATCACCGAAGATAGGTTTTGGCATGAAAGTAACAGTCTTTCCATGTCTTTTGGCTACATTCTTGATGAGATATTTAAATACTATCAACTGGTCTGCCATTTTTAAGAGGGGGGCAAACCTCATATCTATCTCCCCCTGACCCGCAGTCGCAACCTCGTGGTGTTGTTTTTCGACATAGATATTACATTTCTGCATCTCGAGGACAGTTTCAGTCCTTAAATCTTCAAGACTGTCTGTTGGAGGGACAGGGAAATATCCTTCTTTATGTCTTGGCTTATAACCGAGGTTAGGGTTCTCTTCTTTACCCGAATTCCAGATACCCTCTTTCGAATCCAGGAAATAATACCCGCTGTTGGCTGTCTGGTCAAACCTTATATCATCAAGGACAAAGAATTCAGGCTCAGGACCAAAATAAGCGGTATCTGCAATCTTTATAGATTTCATATAGGCCTCAGCCTTCTGGGCTATATAACGTGGATCTCTTGTATAGTACTCCTTTGTAATAGGGTCTACGATATTACAGATAAGGCTTACGGTGGGGAACTTGGTAAATGGATCCATAAAGGCTGTCTCAGGGTCCGGGATTATAAGCATATCACTTGTATGTATCGCCTGCCATCCACGGATAGAAGAACCATCAAAACCAAGCCCATCTTCAAATATCTCTTCCTTAAGCTCATCCATAGGGACAGAGAAATGCTGCCATACACCTGGGAAATCGAGAAACTTAAAATCTACCATTACTGCCTTATTTTCTGCCGCAAACTTTATTACATCCTTTGGCGTCATCTTTTTTCCTCCTTGATAGTGTTATTCCTGAGAAAGCAGGAATCTATGTATTTATTGATTTTTCCCCGTTTTACAGGTACAAGCCTGGATTCCCACCCTATGGGTCGTGACCCACGGGTCATAGACTTTCGTGGGAATGACAGGTTAACGGTTACGGTTATTTTAAATCGGCAAAATTACCGATATTTATAATAGAAAATATCCCTTCTGTCAAGATGAAAAAAATCTTTTATAAAAATTTTCTGCCCTTCCAAGGTATTCCTCATAGAATGTCTCGGTCTCTTCAGTAATCCTTGGGAGGTCTGATTCATCCTTTAACCATTCTGCTATCATCTCCTTCCTTACTTCGATATGAAACTGGAAGGCATAGACCTCTTTCCCATAACGGAAGGCCTGGTTAGGATATAACTCTGAAGAGGCAAGTCTCACTGCCCCTTCAGGTATATCAAAGGTCTCTCCATGCCAGTGGAAAACCCTGAATCTCTTCTGGATATCTCTTCCCTTTGGGTGTAATGCCAGCTTTAGCATAAGGGGGTCCTTCAATCCATCACCTGTGAGTTCTATAGGATACCAGCCTATCTCAGGTATTGAACCTCTATAAACCTTAGACCCGAGGGCTTTAGCAATCATCTGTGCTCCGAGGCATATCCCGAGTGTCTTCTTCTGCCTTCTTATATAGTCACTGACAAGACTTTCTTCCTCTTTTAGGTATGGATATATATCCCCGTCATTCACACTCATCGGTCCGCCCATTATTACAAGGATATCATATTCATCAACGGGGATCTTTTCTGACTCAAGTTCTATAACCCTGTAAATAATCCCTCTTCTTTTAAGAAAATCCTCAATCGTCCCCGGGCCTTCCTGGTGGACATTTTTCAAGACAAGGACCTTCATGACCACGTATTATATGTAATCAGATTCCAAAAATCAAAGATCAATTCAGAACATGTTCAGGATCTGATCAGACAGCGGATTCTCCCCTCTCTCCTGTCCTGATACGAACAATATCCTCAAGATTCTGAACAAAGATTTTTCCGTCTCCTATCTTGCCTGTTTTTGCTGTTCTCAAAATGGTATCAACCGCCTTCTCTACGATTGAGTCAGGGAGTACTATTTCAACCTTAATTTTTGGAACAAATACTATCTCGTATTCAGCGCCTCTATATAATTCGGTATGCCCTTTCTGTCTCCCAAATCCTTTAACTTCAGTGACAGTCATACCTTGAATGCCTATCGCATTTAATGCATCCTTGACTTCATCGAGTTTGAATGGTTTTATTATCGCCTCTATCTTTTTCATACTACCTCCATAATTCGTTCATTGTTCTCTGTTCATCGTTCATCGTAATTACTGTGAACCATGAACCGTAAACTATAAACTTCTATAGGTTATACGCCTTCTCACCATGCTGGCTCTCATCAAGTCCGACGACCTCTTCTTCAGCATCAACCCTGAGACCCACAAATGCCTTAATGACCATAAAGATTATGAGCGTAACGACCACATCGTATATTAAGACCGCCCCAACAGCTTTGATCTGTATCCATAACTGTCCGGGATTTCCGTAAAAAAGTCCCTTCCCTGCCTCATTTATTGCAGGGTCTGCAAATACCCCTGTCAGAATTGCTCCGAGGGTTCCGGCTATTCCGTGGATACCAAAGGCATCAAGTGTATCGTCATATCCAAGTTTTGGCTTAAGAATAGCTACTGCATAGTATGGAACGATACCTGCCAGAATACCTATAATAATGGCACCCTTGATATTCACAAATCCCGCAGCCGGAGTGATAGCAACCAGACCTGCAACAGCACCTGATGCCAGACCGAGGACAGTAGGTTTTTTAGCAGTAATCCATTCAGTGAACATCCATGCAAGAGCTGCAACAGCAGTTGCCGTGTTTGTATTAATGAAGGCAGCCCCTGCAAGTCCGTTCGCTGCAACAGCAGAGCCTGCGTTGAAACCGAACCACCCGAACCAGAGAAGCCCTGCACCGAGGACAGTGAGGGTCAGGTTATTTGGTATAAGGGTCTTCTCTTTCCTCCTACCCATAACCAATGCCCCCACAAGTGCTGCAATACCTGCATTGATATGGACTACTGTTCCTCCTGCAAAATCCAGTACACCCATTTTCGACAGAAATCCACCTCCCCATACCCAGTGCGCCACAGGGACATACACAAGGGTCATCCAGAGGATAGAAAATAACACCCAGGCTGAGAACTTCATCCTCTCTATATATGCACCGCTTGCAAGGGCAACGGTGATCGCAGCGAAGGTGAGCTGGTAAACGATATATATGTACTCCGGGATCGTCTTTGCGAGATCAGATATGCTATTTACTCCAACCCCTGCAAGAAATAACTTAGAGGCGCTTCCAATGATTCCGCCTATGTCTGTGTTAAAGGCAAAGGTATATCCGTAGATAACCCAGAGGAAGCTCACTATGCAGTAAGTTACAAAGGACATCGCTATTGTATTAAGGGTGTCCTTACGCTTTGCAAGACCTCCATAAAAAAGTGCCAGACCTGGAATTGTCATAAGCATAACAAGGGCAGTAGCAACAATCATCCAGGCAGTATCCCCTGTATCTATCTTTAGAGCAGGTGCCTGTGGCGCAGGTTCAGCCACTGCAGGAGAAGGGGGCGTAGGTTGTGCCTGTTCAGCAAAAAGCATACTGGCAGAAAAGACCAAGCCAATTACAATCAATATAGTTAATAATCGTTTCATCTTATACCTCCAATCTATTTTTTCTTAAAAATCTATATCGAGCTGTATCGTTACAGTTGGTTTATATGTACTTTCGTTAAATATGTCATAACCCAATATTACACCTACATTCGGTGCGAACTTCCATGCGACTCCAAAACTGAGTGCCCCATATCCGTTCTTACTACCCTGATAGTCTACGGCTGCCCATAGTTTGTCTGATATTTCGGATATTGTTCTGTCCCAGGAAAGCAGGACACCCTGATTATCCTTTTTACCATTTATATCAACGAGGAGGTCTTTATCACCGGTGTAATAACCCGCAGAGAATCTCCCTGCATTCCCCAAGGTCTTTGCAATAAGACCGTAGAATATGTTGTAGTTTGTAACATCACTCTTTGTGCCGAAATCATAACCCCCGAAAGCAAGGGCAGGCGAACCCTTAAACATCGCATCTTCAGGAACTCCGAGTTTTGCGTTGAAGTATAGCGGGTCGTCGTGGTTTCCGCCTATATCCCTGTAGTCTATCCCAACTTCCATCTGTACTTTCTCAAACGGTAATACTCCGGCAGTCAATCCGAGATTTGTAACCGTAGGTTCATTTGTTCCATTCTGCTTCTTTGTCTTGATATAGGTATCAAGACCGAAGTGGAACTTTTTGTAAGGTTGAATGTCCGTTGAAGGTATCCATATCTGTGTTGACGGTGTGGCATAGGAAATGCCAGCGAACAACACTAATAAAACAATGCTTACTCCTAAGACCCTAAAAGTTTTCATGCTTTTCTCCTCTCTAATATTCGCAGACTTAGAATCTGCTATCATTGAACCTTTCCTAATCCCTATCTACTGTCTACTTTCTACTGTCTTTTCATCCCCTCCTTTCTTATCCCGTTCTTATCCCGTATTTTTTAATCTTGTAACCAATCATCCTCTCTGTAATCCCGAGTTTCTTCGCTGCCCTTGCCATAACCCAGTTACATTCTTCAAGGGCATTGATTATCTCCTCTTTTTCAATCTCTGCAACTTTCTCTTTAAGTGAACCCATAACAAACACCTTATTGATACTACAAAAATCATGCCAGATGGTAACTTATTGTTATTTAAAGGTATTATACTAAACCAGATGCTACAAAATTGTAGTAACTCTTATCTTCTATAGATATTTTCTCTTTAAAAATGGAAGGATATGTCTTTCCGACAATTTTGTATAGACTACATCTTTGTAGGAAATAATTGGAATTAAATTAAAGGTGAGCCTTAAATTTTTGGAGAGGTTAATCAGGTATCAATAGTATTTCTCACCATCTTAGCCATTTCAGACATCCTGAATGGTTTATCAAGAAAGTCTGATATACCTAATTCTTTAAAATTCTCTTTCTCATCTATTACATGTCCGCTTGATAAGATAACCTTTATCTGAGGATTTATCTCTTTTAATAACCTGTAAATCTGAATGCCACCCATTTCTGGCATGACCTTGTCTAATATAACAAGGGAGATCTCATTACACCTTTCCCTGTAAATTGCTAATGCCTCTTCCCCGTCTGATGCCGTAATAACCCTGTAGCCGAGATTCAGAAGTATGGACTCTCCTACGCTCCTCATCATCTGTTCATCATCAACCAAAAGGACAGTCTCTGTCCCTCTCGGTAATATCTCCTCTAATGATGAACCTTCCTTAGTAACAGCAATATCAATGGCAGGGAGATATACCCTGAATTCCGTGCCTTTCCCGATCTCACTATAAAAGTTTATCCAGCCACCATGATTCTTTACTATCGAGTATGTCACTGCAAGCCCAAGCCCTGTACCCTTTCCAACATCCTTTGTGGTGAAGAATGGCTCAAATATCCTGTCCCTTATCTTCTCAGGAATCCCATTTCCGTTATCCAGTACTGATATGGAAACATAATTCCCTGTTTTTGCCCACGAATAGTGCCTGCAATATTCCTCATCCACATAGAGACCTTCAGTCTTTATCTTGATTACCCCGCCATCAGGCATAGAATCTCTGGCATTAACCATAAGGTTCATCAATACCTGTGTTATCTGTGAAGGGTCTGCCTCTACCACCGGCAAGTCGGTCTGGTGCAGTACAACTATCTTTGTTTTATCTCCAAGTAAAGGATTGAACATATTTATGGAACCCTCAATGAGTTTATTTATATTTATCGCCTTTTGCTCTGGAAGTATTTTCCTACCTATTATCAATATCTGTTTTGTTAGTTCGACAGCCTGTGCAGAAATTTTAAGCACCTTATCAATCTTTTCTTTTACAGTCCCTGATGCCTCTTCCCGAGCAATCTCTGAAAATCCTATTATCCCTGAGAGCATATTCTTAAAATCATGGGCTATCCCTGCAGTGAGAGTACCTATCGCCTCCATCTTCTGGGACTGGAATAACTGTGCCTCAAGTTTTCTCTTCTCTTCCTCCTCATTCTTTAGATTTTCGTATAATCTTTTTAAATCGTGGGACATCTTGTTGAACTCCTTCGCCAGGACTCCTATTTCGTCCCTGCTTTTCACATCAACCCTGACATCGAAGTTTCCCTTCCCGATCTCGACAGCGCCCTTTCTTAATATCCTCATAGGTCTTACAAGATTACCTTTCACATATAATATAATGCCAAAGAAAGTAAGGACAGAGAGTCCCAGAACAGCAAGACGAAGATTTTCATAGAGCCTGATTTCTTTTTTATAAGTCTCATCGAGATTTTTAACAAAATTATCGATTTCATTAACATAACCATGAATAATCTCATTATATTTCCTGTAGGCATCGGGAGAACCCTCTGTTGCCTTAATCAGTGTGGGTTTTACCTCTGAATTCCATTTATCAATAAGATTATTATTCAGACCAATTAGAGACCTATGTGGTAAAGGTTCAAGTTCGTATTTTTCGTTACCGTCCTTGAGTGTATATAGGACATCCTCGAAAAGGATCATATCTTCCCTAAGATGATCAAAGATTTCCCTCCTCTCCTCACCCTTTTCGTTTACAGCCCTGTTTATAAGCCATGCCATCTTAAAGCTCAGCATACGCTCTCTTCCGGCAAGGTTTATCCTCCTTGCATCCCCTTTTATTCGATTTGAAAACCAGAAGGACAGTATCGTGAACGAGGCTATAAGGGTGAGAATTATCAGACCGAGGACAATATACTTGGTAATGATAGACCTTTTAAACATTTAATGAATATTAAACAAATTATTACATTATTTCAACAATTTTTATTGTTTTTTAAAAAATCTATTTAAGCAGAATCTCCTTTTATGTTAATTTCTTTATAATATACACTACCTTATAGAATTGGGAAGATATTTGGTATTTTTTTAAGTAGATATAGTTGACATTTTTAAAAATAAAAGTTAAATATAACCCTGTCCTATGTTAACAACTAAAGAGGCGATAGAAAGAAGACGTAGCATAAGGAAGTATAAGCCTGATCCTATTCCTGACGAGTATATTAATGCCCTTCTGGATGCAGCAAGATTAGCCCCCTCAGGCTCAAATGCCCAACCATGGCGATTCAAAGTAGTTAAAGACAGGGAGTCTAAATTGAAACTGGCACAGGCTGCCTTTAACCAGCCCTTTATAGCAGATGCCCCTGTTGTATTTGTCTGTTGTGCAGACATAAAGGGCTATCTGGATGGAACTGTCTCTGGCTTACAGGATATTGGAAAGATAGGTGCGATTGAAGACAGGATAGTCAAGATAATTCTGAATAGAAATGAGAAGATGAAGACTATGCGTATAGAGGACATTGGCCCAAGGATAGCCATTAATATTGGCGTAGCTGTAGAACATATTGTATTGAGGGCATTAGATTTTGGTCTCGGAAGTTGCTGGGTAAGACTGATTGATGAACAGATGATCAGGGATATCTTTGGCTGGGACGAAAATATCCATGTCGTTGCTTTACTTCCCGTCGGTTATCCGGACGAATCCCCTGCCCCAAGAAAAAGACTACAAATCGAGAAGATTTTGATTGATTAACAGAAAATATAGGCTCATTATACCTGAATTGCTGTCTCAGCCGCACCCTTCAGTTTCTTTGGAAGTCTAATAAATATCTCAATCAACCCCCTGATACCGATGGAAGAGATAATATTGTACATCATGGCAAGGTAAGCCAGTATCATAAGACTTCCGAAGAAGGCAGCTGCAATCATTTGAGGCTGGAAGGTGGTATCACCGGGATAGATTGTCCTTCTTAACATACCGTCCATTCCTGCGAAGCCCATAGCAACTGACATCCCTATCCCGCCTATAAGGTGTGCCCAGAAATGGAAATTGGTGAGGCGATTGCTTTTAAGCTTTACATCATTTGTAAGCATAGGGAAGAGTGTATAAAGTGCAGCATAGAGGGTCATCCCAAGCCCTACGAGTAACTGCATATGGGCATGGGCACCTATTACCCACTGGGTATTATGGAGGATGCGGTTCATACCGAGATCCGCCTGTATAATACCTGCAGGGACGCCGAGGGAAAATCCTAAGATTCCGCCGAGTAAGAATTTCAATGGCGGTGTCATCTTTATTGGTCTTGCCTGCCATATTGTAAAGAGTGTAATGAAGACTGCAATCCCCATTGTAACAAGCTCAAAGGCAGTAACCATCTCGCCTGATACGATCTTCATAAGGTTTGGCTGTGACTGGTCAGAAAGAAGATGGTGTCCCCAGACATTCCAGGAAACGACAAGCTCAACAATCAATGCCGCCCTCGCAATATTCTGCATGAAGAGTGGTTTGCCGGATATAATTGTTGCAAGCAGATACCATGTCCCTGCTATATAGATCAATACCAGTCCATCAGCAATCAGGTCAAGCCCCCACCAATAGATATTTTTATATAATAATGCGTCAAACCAATGATACCCTAATGGTGTCCCAATGAAAGAATAAACGGCGTGGATCAAGAAGATTACAGACATCCCACCGAGCACAACTGCATCAAGAACAGTATCGATGCTTCCCCTGAAGATAGCTACAATTGGAAGCGGCATTATCGGTTCCTTTTCGGTCCCTTTCCTCGTCAATCTGCGGTAAAGGTTTATGAATCCATCAATCCCCAATGCGGAAATAAGCATAGGGCCCATCGGATTCTTCTCATCTCTCTGGTGGAAGATCGTAGCAAAGAGGTTATAGCAGAAGATGAATACACCAGCCATGATGATGATATTTCCGATGGCGAATGTTCCAAGGGCGAATGGCGAGAACTCCTTTGAAACTGGAAGGGGCCAGTAATTTGTATAAAGGGCTGCATACCTGAATGCAAACCCGCTTAACCAGACAATCCCTACTCCGATTGTCATCAGTATCCATGTAAGTTCAGCAAGTCTCTGGCTGTAGATGGTCTTCTTCATAAGGGTCGGAACAAGAAAATAGAACGCCCCGAAGACAAGCATGAAGCTACTCCCGAATATTCCAACAATGGGATGAGCCCCCATGATAGCGAAGTAATGGTCAGCCTCAAACAGATCGAATTTGATCTGATGTGCCCGCATCAGCATCCCTTCGAGTATGCAAAGGCCATAAAAAAGAAGGGATACAACTGCAAACCTTAGGGCCACTCTCTGTAATGGGTTTATATTATTAACCTGCAACATGAATTTTCCCTCCAGATTTATCTATAAAGTATTTATATCTCACTCTTCGTTTCAAGACGGTTTTTAAGCTGGGCAAAGACCCCCTCTGAGGCAATAACTACTGCATTTTTCACAAAGAGGTTGCCACCCTTAGGTCCTGAATATTCGGTTGAGCGTATAGTGTAGTTATCAGACCTATCGAACTTCCAGACAAGATCGTTTTTACTTCCCGGAACTACCTGCATCTGGAAAACGAGAGAACCGTCTTTCCTGAATAGCCCGAACCCATAAGTATAATCCATGGACTCAAGGTTAAAGCGGACTGTCTGCCCCTCTTTGATTACAAGCTTTTTCTCAGGTAACTGGAATTTATAATCGGAAATGGCAATATTAAATTCCTGGTCTGCCCTGAGCTTATGACGATTCAGATCCCATTTAACCCATGGTATCTTATTGAAAGTCAGGATATGTATCCCTACTCCAGTAAAAACGAGTAGCCCTATCCATCCATAGAATACCCATTTTTGAAAAGGGCCTATCTTCGCAGCCTCTTTTTTCTGCCTTGTAATCCCGATACCAAATCTTCCTATCAGGGTTATTACAATGGTTACATATATTGCATAAACAACCTTCATCAAACTTAGTACATTACTTGAATCAATCATTTTATTTTCCTCCTTCTTAGTAATATATACAAAAGTCATGCCAGACAAGATATTCAATCAAAGAAGGGCATGTTAAAGATGGCGTAACTACTTGTCATATAACTGCTTTTTAGTATTGGGAAATAATTGCTGATAATTTTCCAAAAAAATTACTACCATGCATTCTAATACAATATTGTTTGTTAATTAACAATTTTGTTACAAGAATGGATACTGCTTTTTATTGCTGGAATACAAGATTATTTTTCTTGACTCTCTATTTAGATGGAAGGTTTATAATCAGGACATGAAAAGATTCTTTATCGGAGATATAGCCAAACGATTTGGCCTGAATCCACGGACTATCAGGTATTATGAGGGGATAGGTATCTTGCCAAAAGCAGGAAGAACAGAGAGCAGGTATAGAATTTATGATATTGAAACTGTTAAAAGGTTAGAGTTTATCCTTAAGGCAAAGACCCTCGGTCTTAGTCTTGACGAAATTAAGGAGATAATACTCCTTCATGAAAGGGGCGAGGTGCCATGCGAATGTACAAAGGGATTTATTAAGAATAAGATCACAGAGATAGATGAAAAGATTTATAACCTCGCTGAGTTAAAAACAAAACTCACAAAACTCCTCGGACAGAAAAAATACAGGGTGGCTGAATCCATCTGCCCGATAATAACAGAGGCAGAAAAAAAGACTTGACTCTCCACCCGGGTGGATGGTTTAGGCTGTAGTTAAGAAAGGAGGTGAGAGTAATGAGGGCAAAGAGAAAGATTGAAATCTTCAGCGCAGGCTGTCCTGTTTGTGATGGAACGGTGGACGAGATAAGAAAGGCCTCATGCCAATCCTGTGATGTTGATGTTCTGAACATGAATGAACCCATGGTAGCCGCAAGGGCAAAGGCACTCGGTATCCGTTCTGTGCCTGCGGTGGTTATCGATGGGAAACTGGCAGATTGTTGCACTGGCCGTGGGGTTGATATTAAGATACTTCAGGCAGCAGGTCTCGGGAAATCACTGTAATGTTGGGGGGGCAGATGCCCCCCTTCTTAAGAATTATTTAGAGCAGGAGAAATAAAAAATTAAAATTCAGGAAATTTACGGTTTGCTTTATAAAGAAATCAAGGAAGGGGTGCGAAGTGTTTTCACCTGAGAATCTCCAGATTCTGTCAAACATCTCAATCCTGGGTTTTGTTCTTGTATTACTCACGGGTCTTGCTATGGCATTTAATCCACGTTCTCTCCTGATTATTCCTGTGATTATAGGTTATCTTGCAGGCCATCGTGAAGGTTCCTCTCCAAATGGCTCATTCAGCAGGGCATTTGCCTTTGTGCTCGGGATGACTGTAGCAGATGTGTTGTTAGGAGTTTTATTCGCTTATATTGGCGAAAGGGTGAGTCTTATCTTTGGCCCCAGATGGGAGATATTCATAGGAATTGTACTTATAATCCTTGGTCTCAGGTGGTTAGGGGTATTCAGATTCAGGACAATAGGATTTGAGATGAAGTGGAGAAAGGCAGGAAGCCCTGCAGGTGCGTTCTTTCTGGGAATCCCTTTTTCCATGTCCTTCTGTCCTTTTTGCATCCCGATTCTATTAACCATCCTGACAATTGCAGCGGCCACAGGTCATGTATGGTATAGTGCTGCTCTGATGGTCTTCTTTTCCCTCGGACGGGGACTGCCACTTCTTATTGCAGGGATATACGTTGGTATACTGAAGAAGATGGAATTCTTTCAAGGTTATGTTCCAGTATTTGAAAAAGCAGGAGGGGTTTTAATCCTCCTGATAGGAATATATTACGTTTATGATTTTGCAAGTATTTATCTTGCTATCATATAAGTTCATATTAATAAAGGAGGGGAAAATGTCTGAAGATCTTTATACGGAACTAAGAAAACTCAGCCCAAAAGTCACGGGTGGCCTTGTCAGGATGCGGGAGGATACGTTCAGAGATGCTGCTGTCCCAGCTAAATACAAAATACTTGCTGCTCTGGCAATAGTTGTGGTCACAAAATGTGAGCCCTGCATCAAGGCATACACTAAAATGGCCTATCAGGCTGGCATGACCCAGGAGGAGTTGGTAGAGTTTCTTAATGTGGCTATGACAGAGGGTGGTTGTCCAGGTGAGCAATGGGCTCTAAAGGCATATCAGGTTTTTAAAGAGCTACAGCAGGGAAAGGAGATAGTGGAAGAGGTCTGCTGTAAAGTGGAAGACATTAAATAACCTTAATCAAGAGAGGGAGTTTATCATGGAAAAAACTATTCATATGGTCGTCACATCAGTTCTTATCCTGGCGTGTCTGTTGTTTCCAGTGAACATTGCGATGAGTTCTGAAGCCACGGTAAAGAAGGTAGCCCTGAAGGTTGAAGGCATGTCCTGTGCCTCCTGTCCTGCCACGGTCAAGTCAGCATTAAAAAGGCTTCCTGGTGTAATCAGTGCAGATGTGAGCTACAAAGAGAAAAAGGCAACAATAAGTTATTATGATGGTAAAGTAACTGTAGAAAAGATGATAAAGGCAATTGAAGATGCTGGATACCATGCAGATTTGAACACAGGAGAAAAGAGATAAAAAGCGAGATTCCCGCCCATGTAGCTGATGTCCTAACCGGAAAGAGGATTTTGCTTGACATTTTGTCTTGAAAAGTATATAAGTAAATAATAATATACTTAATGAGAAAAAAGTGAAAATTGAAGCCGAATCCTTTAAGGTTCTTTCTGCAGAAACAAGGATAAAGATTATTGAACTGCTCAAGTCCGGATCGCTTTCTGTCAATACGATTGCAGAGGCATTAGGTATCAGCCAGTCAGCGGTATCCCAGCATCTCCGCGTGATGAAACAGGCAGGTTTGGTTACGGATGAAAGAAAGGGTTATCACATCTACTATTCATTAAACAAAGATAAACTGAACAAATACCAACAGGAATTGATAAAAGTCTGCACCTGCGGCTGCGAACTCGGTAGAAAAAGACGCATCTCAGAGACAAAAGTGGCTTTATTTGAATACAAAAGACATCTTGAGAAAGAGCTGAAACAGATAGAGAAAAGAATTACAGTGCTTGAGAGAGAAGAAAGATAAATTTTTTTGTCTTATATATAAGTATATGCTAATAAACTAAAAATGGTCGGAGGTAGCCTATGTGTCAGGGGAATATATTTATAGATTTAAAAAAGAATTGCGGTTGTGAACCAGAATCCGAGACGGAATCTATAGATAAAGAGGAGCTGCTTGCACAATTAAAAGAACATAAGAGAAAGATAGAATCGGAACTTGTAATGGTCAAAAACAAATTAGGGAAGGAGGTGAATAAGGATGTCTGATACAAAGAAAGATATTAAAAAGAGCGGGACATTGAGCGATGTTATTAAGGAAATCAGGACTTGTGGTTGTGGATGTGGCTGTGTCCCACCTATTAAGAAGTAGTGGAGGTCTTGTGGGGAGATGAATTCTCCCCACAAAGTTTTTGTCAAAAATTAATTCTCTGAGGAATTTCTTTTTGATATTGTGGAGCCTGTTCCGTGCCTGTCTGGAGATTGCTTAGGCTGATTTCATCAGCCTCGCAATGACAGTGTAAAGAACTATTGAGTGCAATATACTAATTGGAGGTATTCAGATGCGTGAAATTTTATTAATTATCTCTACATGGATACATCTATTATCAGCAGTTGTCTGGGTAGGTGGGATATTTTTTGTTTTGTTTGTTGCCCTTCCCGCTGCTAAAAGGATACTTGGCCAACAAGGAAAGCTTATGGGTGCTATCGGGAAAAGATTTGTGCCACTGGCAAATATCAGCATCCTTCTTATTCTTATAAGTGGAATTTCTATGACTCTAACATCACACAGTTTTAGTGAGGTAGTCTCCCTTAATAGCTCATGGTCACAGTCCTTGCTTATAAAGATTTTAGTTGCATTAACAATGATGAGCATTCATTTCTACAGAGGGCTGATATTGACTCCAAAGATCGAAAAGCTGACAGCAGAAGGTAGCTCTGCTGAGGAGGTAAGAAAACTACAGCATTTATCCCTAAATCTGGTGAAGACTAATTTTGCTCTTAGTATGGTGGTTCTCTTTCTAACTGGAATGCTATCGGTATATCGAAATTAAAAACAGGACATTTCTAAATTGGCTTGACAGGCTAATAATTTTTCTTGACATAAAATTAACGCAGGCGTATATTTGAACTATGTTTTATGTTCTGCTGATAGCAAAGAGACTTCTTAAGCAGGCATGGCATTTAAACGCCGTGGCTGGAGGGGGATTCTATTAACTATTAGCAGAAGATAATCAGAATAACTCAAAGGCCACGGAATAAACCCCGTGGCCTTTTTTATTTCTGGAGGTTTATCATGAAATGGGATGCCGAGAAATACGATTCTACAAAGGCCCCGCAGATTGATGCTGGAAAAGAGCTTATTGCTATGGCAAAGGTTCGTGATGCTGATTCAATACTCGACATCGGCTGCGGCACAGGAAAACTTACTATTGAGATTGCACGGCTGGCACCAAAGGGTTTTGTGGTTGGCATTGACCCATCTGAGGAGATGCTTGAGAAGGCAAGAACAGTCTCAAATCAGGTTAAAAACATCTCTCTTATTCAGATTCCTGCTCAATCAATGGACTTTAATGAAAGGTTTGACCTTGCATTTTCAAATTCAGCGCTTCAATGGATTAAGGAGCAGCAGCAGGTAATGGAGTCAGTTTATCGTTCCTTGAAGCACAGAGGCAGAATAGCATTCCAGCTTCCTGCAGATAATTTTTGCAAGGAATTTTTTAATTACATTGAAAATGCTATAGCTGTTTTGCATTATAAGAAATTCTTTGCAAACTGGAAATCACCGTGGTATTTTCCAACAGATGAAGAATATAAAGGCAAACTGAAATCGTCTGGTTTTAAGAATATGAATGCCTTTTATAAAGATTACGGGCTTGTATTTGAAAATATAAATGATATCCTTGAATGGTGGTCTTCGGCAGGACTAAGGCCATATCTGGCAGCATTGCCCGAAAGAGAACAAGAATATTTTAAATATGCCTTCGCTATGAATTTTGAAAATAACAGGACAGACAGGGGTATAGAATTGAATTTCAGAAGACTCTTTGCCTTTGCGGAGAAGAGTTAAATTCCCAACACTTTTTACACTATTATTGCTTCTGTCATTCCGCACTTGCCTGCCCTCGAAGTTATTAATCGGGGGATGCGGAATCCAGTCTTTCTTTCTGGATTCCCGCTTTTGCAGGAATGACAAATCAAAACATTACTAAATTTTTTAGGGAGGTAAATTTATGCGGCGGTTGAAAAAAGAAATAAAGGATAAGGCTGTTATTATTGACTTACTCAATACCTGCCATGTGGGCAGGCTTGGTACCATTGGCAAGGATGGTTATCCGATGGTAAAGCCATTGAACTTTGCCTATCATGATGGAAAGATTTATTTCCATACAGCAAAGGAAGGAGAAAAGATTGAGGACATTAAGAGAGATAACAGGGTCTGCTTTGAAGTAGATTTACCAATAGCATATCTGAAGGCAAAAAACCAGCCCTGTGAGGCTGACTATCTCTACAGGAGCGTGATTATCAAAGGCAGGGCATATATTATTGAAGATAAAGACGAAAAACTCTTTGGCCTGAAATGTCTTATGCAGAAATATCAGCCATTAGGCGGTTATGGCGATTACCTTGAAGAAAAATTGCGGATAACAGGCATTGTCAGAATAGATATTGAGGAGATGGTTGGCAAGGAGGACTTAGGTAAGGACGAACAGAGAGAAGCTGTCCTGAAGGCGTTTGAGGATAAAGTGCAATTGCCTATTGTTCTTGAATAGAAACTGCCTTGAGATCTTAATAATGTCACCCTGAATTCGTTTCTCTATGAGTCGTAGACAGGGTCTCAAGAGTCATTGTTTTTATGAGATGCTGAACCAAGTTCAGCATGACACTTTCAGAATGTAGTATGACAGGTATGAGATATTTAAGTGAAGAAGGGTAATTCTTTAGACATAGACCGTATCGCCTTTTTTGGCAGAACTTATGCTGAATATATGAGCATGTTTGACCTCAATGAGCAATTGTTAAGGCAAGGTCGTGTACTTGACTGCCCTGCTGGCGCATCATCTTTTGCAGCAGAGGCGCAGCAATTAGGCCTTGATGTTACTGCCTGTGATATTATGTATAATCATAATGCTGATGAACTCATAGAAAAATGCAAAGAGGATATACAGCATGTCTTTGAAAAGTTTGATGAGGCAGAGCATCTTTATGTATGGAAATATTATAAAAATAAGGATGAGGTTATTGCCTTAAGGAATAAGGCGCTAAGGTTGTTTGCAGAGGATTTTCCTGCCGGTTTTAAAGAGAAACAATATATAGATGCAGAACTTCCGTATTTGCCATTTTCTGATAAAACTTTTTCCCTTGTGTTATCAGGCAATTTTCTGTTTCTCTATGGCGACAGGCTTGATTTGGACTTTCATAAAACCTGTATAAAAGAACTTATCAGAGTCTGCTCAGAAGAGGTTCGCATATTCCCCCTTGTCGGCCTTGATGCAAAGCCGTATCCGTATTTAAATGACACCTTGTCATTTCTTGAAACTGATGATATAAAGGTAGAAATAGTAAAGGTGCCTTTTGAGTTTCAAAAAGGGGCTAATCAGATGATGAGGGTTATCTGTCGATCCCGCACTTATTTACATAAAAAATAAAAAAGAAATACCATTCGTCGCCTGAGATAGATAATAAAAACTTTTAAAGCCATATTATTTTAAAAAATGTGAAGGAGGAAGATTATGGTAATTGAACTAAAAGTGAGACCTATATTCATAATCGGATATGAGCGTTCTGGAACAACTCTGTTAATGGCAATGCTGGGATGTCATCCTCGTATATCTGTCCCTGAGGTTGGATGGCTTTTCCCGCGCATCTATCCCTGGCGCTATACTTATGGCGACCTCTCTATCAACAGCAATTTTCGTACTATGGCTGCCGAGATGCTTTTTGGCCTGAATCAGCCCCTTTGGGGAATGACCCTGAATCCTGCGACTGCTGTGGATGAGATTATTTCAATGGCTCCCGAGCGCAGTTTTGCAGGTATCTACACAGCCATGCATCTCCGGTATGCAAGGGAATTTGGAAACAAACCCGGGTGGGGACAGAAAACGCCAAATAACCTCTTTTTTATCCCTCAGATCCTTGAGAATTTTCCAAAGGCACAATTTATTTTTATTACAAGAGACGGCAGGGACGCATCTGCCACAAGTATTAATTCAGCCTTTGGAGCAGGAAACATCTATGGTGCTGCCCATACATGGAATTTTGCAAATACCTTTATCAAGCCTTTTCGTAAAAAATATGATTCATCTACATGGTTTGATGTCAGATACGAAGAACTGGTCAGAGAACCTGAAGAAATACTTAAGAAAATCTGTGATTTCGTTGATGAAAAATATTACCCACAGATGCTTGAGTTTCATAGGACACCAATCGGAATTCATAGGGGAAAGCAGCGAGATCATGCACCGCTGGGACACCCTGTCTCTGACAGATATGTGGGCATCTACAAACATCTGCTAAGCATCCGTGACCAGCAGATTTATGCTGCTATTGCAGGCGAAACCCACAAAGAAGCAGGTTACGAACTGGATGTGAATCCAATTGAGATATCAGAAGAGGAAAAGACATTGTTACAAGAGTGGGATGGGAGAATCAGGGCTGCCCGCTTGGATGGACATGGTGGACACATCATCTTTGAAAGTTACAGGGACTGGCTTGTTGAGCAGAGAATTATCAGGAAACAGAAGGGGATATGGAGCGACAGGAATGTAACAAACGAGTTTCCGGCAGGGCATCCTGATGAGGAATACATAGTAGGCTTTCGCGCTCCGAGGCGGTGGAGAGAACATTTCAGTATAAAGCGTCAGTACGACAAATATTAAAACTACTGAAATAAGTTCAGGGCATGGTTCAGCATGACATAATGGATTGCAGTAATATCTGAGGAGGAAATTATGGGAAAACGATTTGCCTTTTTTTATTTTATGAAAAAGGAGCCAGAAAAAATACGAGCCGCTGTTCCTTCACATATTGAGTATTGGAAAGGTTGTAGTTTGCAAGGATATGAGGGCGGTCCTTTTGCTGATAGATCAGGTGGGCTTATTACTTTTGAAACAGAAAATATTGAAGAAGCAACAAGGGTCATCATGAAAGACCCCTTTGTTTTGCAGAATCTCATTGAAAGTAAATACATCAAAGAGTGGGCTGCGGAATAATAATGGAAGACTTCAATAAATCGAACTAGGCAAAGGCAGAGTTCAGGAGGGAGGAAATATGGAGGTACATCATGGGTGAAATAAAAGTATATTCTGAAGACGAATTACATTTAAAACCCAGTGTCAAGGGAGCTAAAATGTGGGCTGTCGGTTTAGAAAAGGCCATGCTTACCTATTTTGAGATGGAGCCAAACACGGAATTTCCTGAGCATTCCCATGAGGCCGAGCAGATAACATTAATACTGGATGGAGAATTAACTTTCATATATGAGGGAAAGGAGGTCACCTTGAAACCAGGAGAGGTTATCGCCATACCTTCAAATGTGATACACGCTGCTTTTACTGACAGCAAACCCTGCAAAGCGGTGGACGCATGGTCACCGGTAAGGAAAGAGTTTCTATGATACAGATGTTAATAAAGATACGAAAAGCTTTATCAGATGACATGTCTTTTATCAAAGAGTGTATTGAAAAATTCCAACTGGACGATGAAGACCTCGACTGCAGGCAATTTGTTGTGGCTGTTGAAGGCAATGAGATTGTTGGCTTTGGAAGGATCAGGCCGCATAAAGAGGTTTATGAGCTCGGTAGCATCGGGGTCGTAGAGCATAAAAGGAATCAGGGTATAGGAGAAATGATTATTAAATATTTAATTGACAACTTCCCTACCGATGATGTCTATATTACTACAGACATTCCGGAATATTTTAAAAAATTAGGTTTCAAGAAGACCGAACCGAGTCCAAAGGAACTTGTGGAGAAACTCGAAAGGATCTGCAAATCAAAGTGCCGTGAAGGAGCAATAGTGATGGTTTACAAAAAAGGTGATTGAAATATAGCCGGAATGAGAAGATAGCTTGACTTACATCTTTCCATGCTATATCATATTAGTAAGGAATAACTAAATTGTAAGGAGAATTAACAATGTCGGTAACGGCAAAGATTACCTCAAAGGGTCAGATTACATTGCCAAAAGAGGTAAGAAAAATCTTAGATGTTAATGTGGGAAATGTTGTTGTCTTTGTAAGGGAAGATGATAAGATTATAATCAAGCCAGCAAAAACCCTTAAGGAATATAAAGGTTTTTTGAAAGGTAAAGGCAGGGCTGCAGATTTTGACGAGATTAGAAAAAAGGCTAAGGAATATGTCGCCAAGAAGGTAGC
>CAKKSD010000018.1 GCA_919902995.1 Thermodesulfovibrionia bacterium | reverse complement strand
CCATTGTGCTGCTCATTAATCTCACCTCCTTAGCCATATAATTATATGTAATATACGGCTAAAAACTTTTTTGTCAACATCAAAAGATAGTTAAAGCTTAAACCTCTCCCTTTTCCCTCCTAAAAACTTAGCCTCTGTTAGCTTCAACTGCCGACTAATCTCAAAGAAAATCTTCATGCCTTTAATAGCTGTCTTTGCGGGAATCTGCTGCAATCATGTAGACCATATGTTCCTTTTCGCTGATCTCATAAAAAAATCTGTAATCACCTATCCTGTACCGCCAGGTATCAGGTTTATAGTTTTTTAATTTCTTAATATTTTTCCCGTAATATGGGTTGTTGCGTAGTTGGGGATATCCATACTCCAATAGTTTTTTCCTGATCCTTTCACTCTGTCCCCTAAAATCATGTTTGAGGTCTTCAAGAAACTGCTCAGTCTCAAAGATTCTGTATTTATCCAACCAATCTGCCCTTTTTCATTTTTGCGTGGCTATGCCCTTTTTCAAGTTTTTTAAGCAATCTCGTATTTGAAAATATCTCTTTCATTTCAAAGTCATCAACAAGCATATCTTCATCCAGTTTTTTTAAGGCGAGAGTTTCGATCAGATTGGAGATGCTTCTGTGTTCTTCACTTGCAGCATTGCTAAATTTCTTGTAAATTTCATCATCTAACCGCAAAGTTATCGTTTTTGGCATTTGATTTCAGCCTCCTTCATTTTCATTCTAATATAGAATAATTCATTCAGAAAATATTTTCAAGCAAATAACTGCTTGCTTTATAGCCTAAACCTTTCCCTTTTCCCTCCGAGAAACTTTGCCTTTGTAAGCTTTAATTGCTTATCTATCTCAGAGAAAATTTTATTTATCTCTTCCTCCGTGTATTCATAGGAACTCTTATTAGAACAGTTCCCGAGAATCCTGATCTTTTCAAGGATATCATTGGTTCTCTTAGATGCTATTCTCTTGAAACGTTCATGTCTGCTTTCTTGTTCTTTTTGTTCCATAATTATTATACAAATACCTTATTTATTTATAATTGTCAATATAATTTATCATCTATTTATACAAATAGCAAGGTTTTTAAAACCTGCGGGGTAGAAATGAGATTGCCACGCCCCGATAGATCGGGGCGTGGCAATGACAGGTAAACGGATAAAAGGGGTATTCTTAAGCTTAGCGAAGAAAAGGGTTTTCTATTTTTAACCCCTCGATAGTCTGACTGTCTGGTAAGTCTTCCGATAACAAAAGGGAGGCATTTCCTTTTATTGCGGCCTGTATGATCAAAGAATCCCAGAATGAGTATTTATGCTGTTCATAGATATCTATCACTTCTAAAATACTCTTACCATCATTGACCACAACATCCCATGTTAAAAGAACACTGATTACTTCCTTAGCTGATCTTATAGATAATGGCTGAGGGATTTTCCTTGTCACTATTGAAAAAAATTCCTGTAATACCTGGGTGCTGAGAATACCGAGTCCTGAATCCCATAAATTCTCCATAATTTCTAAGGCTATCTTATGTTTTTCTCCTGCAGAAATATCATGGGCGTAAACCAGAACATTAGTGTCCAGAAAGACTTTATCTTCTTTCATGTAACTCTTCTCTTGAAATCGTTATATGTCCTTTTGTCCCAAGGTCAAACCCTTTTCTAAGTATTTTCAAATGCCTTTCTTTTGCCCTATTATAATCTGCTGCCTCCCTCATTTTTTCTTCAAGGGATTCTCTCATAAGCTCACTCAAAGATTGCTCTTTCTTTGCCGCCAATATTTTAGCCTTTTTTAATAATGCCTTTGGCAAGGAAAGGGTAATATTCTGTCTCTCCATTTGATATCCCTCCTTCTTATAAAAATACTGATTTATGTATATCACATATTTTCGTGCATGTCAATCTTCCCAAAAAAGAGATTGACAGGGATTCAAAAATTCTGATATAGTTTGATTCTATTATTATGATCCAGGAAGCGAAAAAGATATGGATGGATGGGAAGATGGTTGGCTGGAAGGATGCCAATGTCCATGTCCTCACCCACACCCTCCATTACGGCGTTGGAGTCTTTGAGGGAATCAGATGCTACAGAGGCGTTAAAGGGTCTGCCATATTCAGGTTAAAGGAACATGTAGACAGACTCTTTACAGGTACACATATATGCCAGATCGAGATCCCTTTTTCCAGAGAAGAAATCACCAGAGCAATAATAGATACTATAAAGGTGAATGGTCTCGAGGAATGTTATATCAGGCCTCTGGTCTATCTCGGTTATGGTGCCATGGGCATTTTCCCCAGGGATAACCCTGTAAAGGTATCAATAGCAACATGGCCCTGGGGTGCATACTTAGGGGAGGAAGGCCTCAAGAACGGTATAAGGGTAAAGGTCTCCTCTTACACCAGACACCATGTGAATATATCCATGACCAAGGCAAAGGTCTGCGGTAATTATGTCAATTCCCAGCTTGCAAAAAGGGAGGTGATAGCCTCGGGTTTCGATGAGGCACTACTTCTCGACACCGAAGGTTATATCTCTGAAGGGAGTGGGGAAAATATCTTTACTGTAAGAAACGGTATAATAAAAACTACACCTCTTACCTCCATCCTTGAGGGGATAACAAGGGACAGTGTTATCAGGATAGCAGGAGATGAAGGGATTAAGGTTGTGGAAGAGAGATTCACAAGGGATGAGTTATATATCTCTGATGAGGCTTTTTTTACAGGTACTGCTGCCGAGATTACGCCAATAAAGGAAGTGGATCACAGGATGATTGGTCCAGGAAAACCTGGTCCTGTGACAAAGAGACTTCAGTCTATATTCTTTGATATTGTGAATGGAAAGATTGACCGTTATTCCCACTGGTTGACATATCTTTAAAGCCGAAGTGGTGGAACTGGTAGACACGCACGTTTGAGGGGCGTGTGGGGAAACCTATGGGGGTTCGAGTCCCCCCTTCGGCACCACCATTACTATAAAAATCTTTGAAAGAATAAGTCTTCAATCGTGGTTCCTCTTTTAAACATTCGCCACAGTTTTAAATATCTCTTATTTTTCTACTATAGAAAACAGCCTTATAGGCGGATTTGAATATGTTTTAATCTTGTAGATTCAGTATGCATCCCCTCGTGGAAGGATTGCGTAAATATGGATAATTTTCTTCTTTTTATCTGGCGTGAAGAGTAATCTCCAATCCCCGACTCTCAATCGATAATCCCCGTGAAGCTGTCCTGTTAGAGGCCTAACATCGTGGTGAAATAAAGGGTTTTTTCCCTGTTCTAATTCATGTAAGGCTTCTTTGATTCTCTTTCTCGCCTTTTTGTCCAGCTTTAAATAGGACTTTTCGGCTGTTGGCTTGATCTCAACCTTCCAGTTCACGGAGGGCTTTCCCTTTTATCCTTTTTTCAACCTCTTCTTTACCTTTTTTTATTTTTTCCACCCATTCAGGCCTGGAAAGAAGTTCGAGGGTCTCTTTATGTCTCTCTATATACTCTTCTATAAGCTCTGAAAGAATTTCTTTTATATCCCTCTTCTCAACGCTTGCTAAAATTTTGAGGGTATCTCTTTTTTCTTCAGGTATTCGGACAGTAGTTGTGGTCATATTTTCACCTCCTGGGATTAGTCTACATGTTTCAAAATTAATTGTCAATAATATAGTGCAGGTTCGAGTCCCCCCTTCGGCACCATCCGACAAAAACAATACCTGTTGAAAATTTATGAAAATCGTGTAAACTATAGATAGTTAGCCTTAATTAATAAGGCTACAGAAATATCTCTTTAAGGAGGTGGAACCATGGCAAAAGCAAAGAAGGCAAAACAGTGTAGTTTTACCCTGCAAAACAGGGCAGGTCTGCTTTCAGAGGTAACCACTGCTCTTGCGAGAGCGAAGGTAAATATCAATGCGATATGTGCCTATGAATGGGAAGAGAAGGCGGTCTTTATGCTCTCAACAGATAGCCCCGCAAAGACGAAACGCGTCCTTGCACCTTTAGGCATCGAGATTAAAGAGGAAGATGTGGTAGCAGTGGAGATGTCAAACAAAGTAGGGGAACTCCAGAAGGTTGCAAAGAGGGTTGGCGATGCAGGGATGAATATAAACTATATTTTCGGTACGACCTCTGCCGGCAAGTCCTCGATCTGTATCCTGAAAACAGAGGATGATAAAAGGGCGATAGGGTTGATAAACAAAAAATAGGTCCTGGCTTAACAGGTAAGTGTAATGCTTTCTTGCGGGCTGGATTTCATAGATATTTGCTCCTGAAGATCTAAGAGAGGTATCTGATTTTTTGTTTTTTCCTTCCTTAAGACAAGAACCTCTTGGATACACATATCCTTAAGGGTATCCACAGAGTTCTGAGTAATTACATTTCTGTAAAAATCCTTGAAAATCAAATGATAAGTAGTTAAAATCCTTAAAAGGAGATTCATTTTAAAATTATCATTTAGCATTGCGAATTATAAATATTAATTGATAATTTTGCATTGAGAGGGCGATTTAGTTGGATAGAGAGGGAAAGGTCTATATAGTTGGTGCAGGGCCTGGAGACCCAAAACTCCTCACACTGAAAGGGAAGGACTGCCTCGAGATGGCAGATGTTGTTATTTATGACTACCTTGCGAATGAAATGCTCCTCTCCTATGTCAGGGCATCTGCAGAAAAGATATATGTTGGAAAGAAGGCCAGAGAGAAGGTATACTCCCAGGAAGGGATAAATGAACTTATGATTTCGAGGGCAAGGGAAGGCAAGATAGTTACACGTCTTAAAGGGGGAGACCCTTTTGTATTTGGCAGAGGCGGAGAAGAAGCTGAAGAGCTTGCGAGGGCAGGAATCCCCTTTGAGATCGTTCCTGGTGTAACATCTGCTATTGCTGCACCTGCCTATGCAGGTATTCCTCTTACACACAGGGATTATACATCTACTGTAGCATTTGTTGCGGGTCAGGAGGACCCCAGGAAGGAATCAAAGATTGCCTGGGACAGGATTACGACAGCAGCAGGGACACTGGTCTTTTTTATGGGTTCTCAGAATCTTTCATACATCATAAATAAACTTATAGAGAACGGGAGAAATCAAAGGACTCCCATCGCTCTTATAAGGTGGGGGACAAGGGCGGACCAAAAAACTATTGTGGGGAACTTAGGGGATATTATTAACAGGGCAGAAGAAGGGGGATTCGGTCCACCTGGAATCGTAGTTGTTGGTGATGTCGTCAAATTAAGGGAGAGGTTAAGCTGGTTTGAGAAGAAGCCCCTCTTCGGAAGAAGGATAATTGTCACAAGGCCAAAGGGACAGTCAAGAGAATTTTCAGAGACCCTTCAGCTTTATGGAGCAGAGGTAATAGAATTTCCTACTATAGAAATCGTTCCCCCTAAAAGCTGGAGAGATATGGACAGGGCGATATCGGATATAGAGGGTTATGACTGGATAATTTTTACAAGTATGAATGGTGTCAGGCCGTTCTTCGAGAGACTCAAAGTAAACAAGAAAGATATAAGGGATATGAAAGGAATCAAGATCTGCGCCATAGGGCCAAAGACAGCGAAGGAGATTGAGAGATACGGGCTTAACCTCTATGTTATTCCTGATGAATACAGGGCTGAATCTATTATAAATGCCATTGGAAAGAATGATATAAAAGGTAAAAAGGTTCTTATCCCGAGGGCAGAGATAGCGAGAGAAGTCCTTCCTGACGAATTAAGGAGGATCGGTGCAGAGGTTGATGTTGTACCGGCCTACAGGACAATAATGCCTGAAGCCGATCTTTACTGGATAAGGAAATATTTCATGGAAAAGAAGGTTTCTGCCATAACCTTCACAAGTTCCTCCACTGTAAAAAATTTTTTAGAGATGTTTGGCAAGGAAGCAAAAGCACTTTTAGATGGAGTAGTAGTCGCATGTATCGGACCCATAACAAGGAAGACCGCAGAAGAACTGGATATTAAGACTGATATTATGCCGGGAGAATATATTACTTCAGCAATGGTAGATGCCCTGGTAGAGTATTTCGGTCAACCCCATTAGAAAGTTATACCCTTTCTAACGGGGTAAAGAAAAAAGAAGGGGTTCATAGATGTTCTATCCAAGATACAGACCGAGGCGGATGAGGGAAAATGAAAATCTCAGGAGGATGATAAGGGAGACGAGGCTGTCTGTAGATAATCTGATATATCCGATGTTCGTTGTGCCGGGGAAAAGGGTCAGGAAAGAGATATCCACTATGCCAGGGAATTTTCAGCAATCAGTTGATAGAATTGTTGAGGACGCAAAAGATGTTTATGATCTGGGGATCCCTGCAGTTATACTCTTTGGCATACCAGAACATAAAGACACCCTCGGGTCGGGTGCATACGACAATAAAGGCCCTGTCCAGGAGGCTATCAGGGCGATAAAGAAAAAGGTGCCTGGCCTGATAGTGATTACCGATGTCTGTCTCTGTGAATATACGAGCCATGGCCACTGTGGTGTAGTAAAAAAGGGAAAGATACTGAATGATCCCACGCTTAAACTCCTGGCTAAAGAGGCCCTGTCTCATGCGAGGGCAGGTGCTGATATTGTTGCACCGTCGGATATGATGGACGGAAGGGTAGCCACTATAAGGGAGGCGCTGGATAAAGAGGGGTTTACTGATATCCCGATTATGTCCTATGCCGTGAAGTATGCATCCAGTTTTTACAGCCCCTTCAGAGAGGCAGCAGAATCCACGCCTAAATTCGGTGACAGGAGGTCATACCAGATGGACCCACCAAACAGCCTTGAGGCGCTGAGAGAGGTTTCTCTCGATATAGATGAAGGGGCAGATATAATTATGGTCAAGCCTGCCCTTTCTTATCTCGATATTATTTACAGAGTGAAGAAAGAATTTGGCCTGCCCGTTGCTGCCTATAATGTATCAGGTGAGTTTTCTATGATAAAGGCTGCTGGAAGGCTGGGCTGGATTGATGAAAAAAGGGCTATGATAGAGGTTCTGACCTCAATAAAAAGGGCCGGGGCAGATATGATTCTCACATATTTCGCTAAAGAGGTTGCAAAAAATCTATAGAATATGATTAACAATAATGATAGACTTATATCTGACTGTCAATGACTCGTAGAGATGAAGGAGGAAAAGAAAAAGACACATAAAGGCTCTCTTGATGAGGCACTGGGCATTATATTTATCGCCCTGTCAGTAATTATAGCAATAAGCCTCCTCTCCTACAGTTCTTTAGATCCCTCTTTCAATACCACCGCAGGAGACAGAAAGGTCAAAAACTTTATCGGGGTTTCTGGTTCCTATCTTGCCGATGGCCTTATACAGATCTTCGGTGGAGGTGCATATCTTATACCTTTCGCAATATTTCTTTATGGAAGCAATAAACTCATAAGAAGAGAAAAGGGGCCAAGGTATTTAAGGATTGCAGGAGGATGTTCTCTCCTCTTATCCACATCTGCCCTTCTGAGGCTCAGGTTCGAGGCCCTTCATATCTTTAACGAAAGGATCCCCTCAGGCGGTCTCATTGGCAGTTTTATATCAGATGTTCTTATCAAATACCTTTCACTTACCGGTTCATATATAGTAATCATCACTATCCTTCTTGTCTCCCTCACAATTACAACGAGATTCTCCCTCGTCTCACTCGCCTCAGGGTTCAAGGACTTATCTGTACTTGTCTTTAATAAAATCAGGGAGTATCAGAAAATAAGACATGAAAGAAAGGCCAGGGCGAGGTCAAGGGTAGAGAGGAAAACGAAAGAAAATAAAGAGACCGAAGAGGAAGTAGAGATATCAGTTGATACACCAAAGATAGTAGAGGTTGAAAAGAGAGAAGCACCAAAGCCTGTGCCTGTACAGTCACATTTCAGGTTCATGGAGACTGAAGGGGAATACAAGATCCCGCCTCTTTCCCTTCTTGATAATCCCCCTCCAGGCAAGAGAAGGGCGTCCAAGGAAGAGTTACTTATGAGCTCAAGTATACTTGAGAAGAAACTGCAGGATTTCGGTGTAGAGGGAAGGGTAATTCAGGTTCAGCCCGGGCCTGTAGTTACGATGTATGAATTTGAGCCTGCACCTGGAATAAAACTGAGTAAGATTGTCAGTCTTGCCGATGATCTTGCAATGGCGATGAGGTCTGTTAGTGTCCGTGTTGCGCCTATACCCGGAAAGGCAGTAGTCGGTGTAGAGATCCCAAATAATGAGAGGGAGGATGTATACTTCAAGGAGATACTTTCTACCGATGATTTCAGAAAGAGCCACTCAAAGCTCACCGTAGCCCTTGGGAAAGATATATTCGGAGACCCTGTGGTGACCGACCTTGCCAGGTTGCCCCATCTCCTCGTTGCAGGTGCAACTGGTTCAGGAAAGAGCATGGCAATAAATGCAATGGTGTCAAGTATTCTCTTCAATGCATCTCCGGATGTTGTAAAGATGCTCATGATAGATCCTAAAAGACTCGAGCTTTCTGCTTATGAAGATATACCTCATCTGATACATCCTGTGATTACCGATGCAAAGATAGCATCAGATGCCCTGCTTAAGGCGGTATGGGAGATGGAAAGGCGATATAAACTTCTTGCTGAAAGTGGAGTTAGGAATATAGAAGGATATAACAGCCTACCGGGTGTTGAACCGATACCTTGTATTCTTATAGTGATAGATGAACTTGCTGATCTTATGCTTATATCTGCCCATGAGGTTGAAGACTCTATAGCGAGACTTGCCCAGATGGCAAGGGCAGCAGGGATTCACCTTATTATTGCTACGCAGAGACCATCGGTAGATGTCCTTACAGGTGTTATCAAGGCGAATTTCCCTGCCCGTATATCATTCCAGGTCTCATCAAAGACAGATTCAAGGACTATTCTTGATACAAACGGGGCTGAGCAACTCCTCGGCAAGGGTGATATGCTCTTCCTGCCCCCGGGGACAGCCAGGTTGATCAGAATCCATGGCGCATATATATCAGATGCAGAGATAAAGAGGGTTGTAAGTTTTCTAAAGGATCAGACTTCGCCAGATTATGATAATTTCATGCAGAAAGAGATCGAGATAAAGGAAGAAGAGAGAGAGGAGTCAGAGAGGGATGAACTCTATTCCAGGGCTGTTGAGATTGTAACATCCACAGATCAGGCATCTATTTCTATGATCCAGAGGAGATTGAGGGTCGGTTATAACAGAGCTGCAAGGATGATAGAGATGATGGAAGAAGACGGAATAGTGAGTCCTCCTGATGGGAGTAAAGGGAGGGAAGTAATCTACAGGAGGAGGTTTGAAGGTTAAAAACTATTCACTGTTCACCGTTCACTGTTTACTGTCTGTTGTATACTATATACTGTCTACTGTTTTTATTCCCCTTATTCTTTCTGCTGAGACCTTAGAAGATATCATAAATAAGGTCCAGGAGAATTATGAAAACACAACCGACCTTGAGGCTAACTTCACACAGGAATCTTTAATAAAGACGATGGATAAAATCGAGAAGTCAGAGGGAAAGGTATATATAAAGAGACCTGGTAAGATGAGATGGGACTATAAAAAGCCTAAGAGACAGGAAATAGTCATAGATGATGGGATTATCTGGATGTACCAGCCTGAACAGAAGCAGGTCCTCAAGGCACCCTTTTCTGAGAGCCCTCAGAACAGGACACCTGTAAGTTTCCTCTATGGTGTCGGAAGACTGAAAGATGACTTTGAGATCAAGCTTTCCAGAGGTTCAAAAAATTATATTCTGGGACTGACTCCAAAGGGAATGAAGGGTAATATCGAAAAGATCTTCCTCGAGGTGGACTCTAAGGAATTCAACATTATAAGTTTTTCCCTTTTCGATATTTATGGAAATAAAACAACAATTACCTTTAAAGATATAAAGGTAAACAAAGGGCTGAAGGATTCGATCTTCCATTTTAAGGTGCCTGAGGGAGTAAGAGTTATAGAACAGTAATCAGGAAGTATATGGGTAGGGGAGGCTTTAGCCTCCCTTAAAAGTGGGCGACTAAAGTCGCCTCTACCCTAAAGATAGCCAATTATCTCCCCTCCCTTGATGGGAGGGGGATGGAGGGGAGGGTGAAATGGCAGAAGAGCATTCCTTTGACATTGTATCAAAAGTAGATCTTCAGGAGGTATCCAATGCAATCCAGCAGGCAATGAAAGAGATAGGCCAGAGGTTCGACTTCAAGGGGAGCAAAAGTAATATAGACCTTGATAAAGGCAATAATCAAATAACTCTGATAGGAGATGATGAGTTCAAGCTAAAGGCAGTTACAGACGTACTCCAGTCAAAACTCGTAAAGAGGGGGGTATCCCTCAAGGCATTGAGTTACAGTAAGGTCGAACCTGCATCAGGAGGAACTGTGAGGCAGATGGTTACTTTACAGCAGGGAATACCGAGCGAAAAAGCGAAAGAGATTGTAAAGATAATAAAGGATACTAAATTAAAAGTCCAGGCACAGATCCAGCAGGACCAGGTAAGGGTCGTGGCAAAGAAGATCGACGACCTCCAGTCCCTCATAAAACTCCTCAAAGAAAAGGACTTAGGAATACATATGGAGTTTGTGAATTACAGGTGATTTGTCAAAATGATATATACAAATTTAAACTTGTTGACTGAAAGTGTATAATGAGAAGGGAAACAGGATATAATATATGAAAAAACCGCAGCTTTATATTGAAACATCGGTATGGAATTTTTGTTTTGCAGATGATGCTCCGGAGAAGAAGGAGATCACTTTAAGGTTCTTTGATAAAATCAAAAAAGGCGAATATAAAATATTTATATCAGATGTTGTTATAGAAGAGATAGGTAGAGCTGGTGAGAGAAAGAGACATTTGCTTTTAAATATCATTAAAGAATTTAAGCCTAACAGATTGATGATTAACGAAGAAGTTGTGGAACTCGCAGAAAAGTATATTTCGGAAGGGATCTTTCCAGCAGAAAAGATCGAGGATGCTATTCATGCAGCGGTTGCGACAATCTTTGAGATTGATGCATTAATTAGCTGGAATTTAAAGCATCTTGCTAATTTAAAGAAAATGGAAATGATCAATGGGATAAACATGAAGGAAGGTTACTCTAAAAGATTAGAGTTGATAACCCCAATGGAGGTGTCGGATGCAGAAATATGATAAGTCCTTAACAGAAGTTTGGGAGTGGAAAATGAGAGTTTATCAGGATGTCAAGGACCTGACTCCCAAAGAATATATTGAAAAAATTAGAAATGACGCTGATAAAATACTTTCAGAGTCTGGAGTAAAATTAACGCTTGTTCCTCCTAAAAAAGAACATCAAAGGATTGCTTAAAATTACTTGCAATCTTATCAACAATTGAACATCATTGACAACTCCAGTCCCTCATAAAACTCCTCAAAGAAAAGGACTTAGGAATACATATGGAGTTTGTGAATTACAGGTGATTTGTTATACGAAATGTTGTGCAACTTGACAATTGACTACAATTTGTATCCAATTGACTACAAATTGTATATGAATCTGTCGAAAAGAATAAAATAATAAAGAAACTATAAGTAAGCTATGTCCATCAAAACCGAGTATACCGATTTCCTTGTGATAGGTGGTGGTGTTGCAGGACTGAGGGCGGCTATTGAGCTTGCAAAGTCCGGTAAAGTACTTGTTATTACGAAGGCGAGGGAGACAAGTACAGAGTATGCCCAGGGAGGGGTTGCTGTTGCACTCAGCGATGAGGATGAAGTCGGAATCCATTACGAGGACACCATCAGGGCAGGCGACGGCCTCTGTAATGAGAGGGCTGTAAAAATTCTTGTGGAGGAGGGACCAGAGAGGATACTGGAGCTTATCTCCTGGGGTGCAGAGTTTGACAGGGAAGGGACAAAGCTCGCCTTCACACAGGAGGCAGCACACACAAGGAGGAGAATCCTCCATGCCCATGGAGATGCCACCGGAAGGGAGATCGAAGGGGTACTCCTTAATAAAGTAAGAAGCATCTCTAATATCTCTAAATATGAGTTTGCCTTCACCATTGATCTCTTGATTAATGATGGTTTTTGCAGAGGCGCACTCCTTCTTAAAGAATCTAACAAAGAAATTGTTGCCATAATATCGAAGGCAGTGGTCCTCGCTACAGGCGGTGCAGGGCAGCTCTATGTGAGGACTACAAATCCACCTGTTACTACAGGTGATGGTATGGCGATAGCCTACAGGGCAGGGGCAATACTCGAGGATATGGAGTTTGTTCAGTTCCATCCAACAACCCTTTATGCACCAAGGGCTCCCCAGTTTCTCCTTTCAGAGGCGATGAGGGGCGAAGGGGGAATTCTGAGAAATATAAATGGTGAAAAGTTTATGTCGAATTATCACCCATCAGTAGAACTTGCTCCAAGGGATATTGTGAGCCGTTCGATCATTTCGGAGATGGTAAAGACAAAGGCAAGACATGTATATCTCGATCTTACACATCTAAGTTCTCAGTTTATTAAAAAGAGATTCCCGAGGATATACTCAACCTGCCTGCTCTATGATATAGATATAACCGAAGACCTCATCCCAGTATGCCCAAGCGCCCATTACATTATGGGCGGGGTAAAGACAGATACAGATGGCAGGACGAATATAAAAGGACTCTTTGCAGCAGGTGAGGTTGCATGCACAGAGGTTCATGGCGCAAACCGTCTTGCGAGCAATTCTCTACTCGAAGGACTTGTCTATGGTCCGAGAGCAGGAAAGGCAGCCTCAGAATACGGGGGGAGAACAAGGAAGTCTAAGATTTCACCTCCTTCTTATAAGATTTATAAAGTACGTCGTGAAATAGAGATAGATAAGATAAGGACATCACTCAGGAGACTCATGTGGGACAGGGCAGGGATAATAAGATGCAGTAAATCTCTGAGAGAGGCAAAGGTCAAGGTCTCTAAATGGGAAACACTCCTTAATCATAATTTTGCAACGAGGAGGGAATTAGAGATCAAGAATATGGTGACTGTGGCAGGACTTATAACAGAGGCAGCCGTTTTAAGGGAAGGCAGTATAGGCGCCCATTACAGATCAGATTTCCCTGAGAGGGGTAAGAACTGGAAGAGGCATATCAGGTTCAACAAGTAAAACCGATCGTCACACCGAACTTGTTTCGGGGTCTCTTTTATGAGATTCTGAACTGAATTCAGAATCCCCAGTTCAATAAGGAAGTGCAACACTTAGGATAAAATAGTATCCTAAGTGC
>CAKKSD010000017.1 GCA_919902995.1 Thermodesulfovibrionia bacterium | reverse complement strand
CTTAGGATACTATTTTATCCTAAGTGTTGCACTTCCTTATTGAACTGGGGAATTCTGGATTTACTATGTATTAATTAAATCAGGATTCGGTATATTTTTTCAGAATCCTCTTTATTATCCCTGTAGTCGATGTACCTCTGATATAGGAGATCGCATAAACCCTTCCACCCGAACCTTCAACAACATCCCTTCCTATAATATCCTTCTTATTCCAGTCCCTGCCTTTAACGAGTATATCAGGCTTGATTAACCCTATTAACTCATAGGGTGTATCTTCATTAAAAAATGTAACATAATCAACAGATCCTAGGGAAGCAAGGACTTCTGCCCTCTCTCTCTGAGGTGTAATAGGTCTCTTCACGCCCTTTATCCTTCTTATTGAAGAATCCGTATTGATAGCCACTACAAGTACATCACCGAGCCCCTTTGCCTTCTCAAGGTATCTCACATGACCTAAATGTATCAGGTCGAAGCATCCGTTCGTGAAGATGATCTTTTTACCCTTTTCCCTTAAGCCTTTTAAGATTTTTTTTAATTCTTTTCTTCCTCTAATCTTATTTCTACTTTTTATCATTTTTTTATTCTCGATTATGTCATGCTGAATTTATTTCAGCACCCTGAATCAAGTTCAGGGCCTTTGAATCAAAGTTCAGGGTGACATTATAGATAGCAAAGACTACTCCCCCAGATCCGTCTTTATCTTGAAGAGCCTCATTATGTCCTGAAGGGTGAGTATTCCCAAGAGGTGTCCGTCCTTTATTATTACAACCTTGCTCACGCCATCCTTAAGCATCCGGTTAAGAACAACGACAGCCTCATCTTCAGGTCTCGCAATAATCGTATCATCTAAAGGGGTCATAGACTCCTTCGCCCTTGTGTCTCCCCACCTTTCCCCTAGAACGTCCTTTACATTCTTAACAGATATTAGTCCAATAGTTCTTCCTCCATCCATAACCGGATAGCTACTATAACGATATCTCAGGAAATAGTCATCTATAAGGGATCTGAGGGGTATATCCCCACCGACACTCACTACTTCCTTAGTCATTATATCTGCTGTCTTTACCCCTGTAAGAAACTGCCTGAGCAGGAGCTGCTGGTAGCTCGACTTAGATGCCTGGTCCAGGAAGAAGCCGATTAAGATGAACCAGAATCCACTGAAGAATTGATGTGAAAAAAGCTGGAATACACCAAAGAATATCAGGATATAAGCAAACCCCTGACCGAAACGGCTCGCTATCTTTGTAGCTGCCTTAATATCACCGGAACTCTTCCAGAGAATAGCCCTGAGAAGTCTTCCGCCATCGAGGGGGAATCCAGGTACGAGATTGAAAAGTGCAAGTGCGAAATTTATAAACTTAAGATACCTCAGAGGAGAAAGTATCACTACACTGAGCCCATGACCGAACAGGGTCTCTATCAGGAAGAATACAGAACCAATAATTATACTTACAAAGGGACCTGCAGCTGCTATTTTCAGTTCTGCTATTGCTGTTTTTGGTTCACCTGTGAGCTCCGCTACTCCCCCGAATATAAACAGATTTATCCCTCTAATTTCTATTCCGTTTTTTATCGCCACATAGGAATGTGCAAGTTCATGGATGAGTACAGAGCCAAATAGAATAAGGGCTGTAAAAATGGCTGGTATCCAGTAAAGTAAAGGGTTTCCGCTCTTATATTCCCCGGGGAAATAGGCAGTAGCAAGGGAGATCGTAACGATACCGAAGATAATAAACCAGGAATAATGAATCCTTATCTGGATCCCTATGACTCTCCCCATTCGAATTGATTCATTCATTACTTAATTACCCATGCAGGCATTAACAAAACTCGATATGAGCCTTCTTGTAAAGAAATCGCCTATCTCCTTTTCAGGATGCCATTGTACCCCAATAAGAAAGGGGTATCCCTCCATCTCTATCGCCTCTATTATACCATCCTCTGCATCTGCCGAGATGTTGAGGTTTCTTCCAATATCGTTTATCGCCTGATGATGTCTGCTTATTACATCAATCGCCTCTACTCCATCCATTATTTTATGGAGCCTGCTCTCAGGCCATATCCTGACAGAGTGATTCTTCCTGTGATCCATTGATTTAGGGACATGTTTTTTTATGTCCTGATACAGACTCCCTCCAAGGGCAACATTTAACAATTGCATACCGTAACAGATCCCGAGGACCGGTTTCTTTCTCTTCATTACCTCTTCCAGCAGGGAAAACTCAAAATCTATCCTGTCATCAGGGGTAAGGGTGAGTTTAGTCATTGTTTCCTCACCATAATATGAAGGGTGTATATCTCCACCACCGCTCAGGATAAGGCCATCAATAACTTTGACGATTATCTTCACAGACTCTTCGTCATGCAAGAAAGGTAAGGCTAAGGGAGCCCCCCCTGACCTTTCTATAGCATCAAGATAATATTTATGAATATACTGGTAGATGCTTTTTTCTGTATCCATTATATCCATAGTAATACCGATAATCGGTTTTTTACCCATTTTTTAATACCATTCCTGGCAATGTACCTTTAAGTTCTCCATCTTCTACTACAGGAATGCCATTTACAATGACATAAACTATCCCGTCAGGATAAAGGAAGGGATTATCAAAGATAGATCTGTCATTTATCCTTCCCGGATCGAAGACCGTAATGTCTGCATAATAATCTTCACTGATTAGTCCCCTGCTTTTAATGCCATACCTTCTGGAAGTAAACCCTGTCATTTTATATATCGCCTCTTCTAATGTTAAGATACCTTCTTCTCTGACATATCTTCCAAGAACCCTCGGGAATGTGCCGAACCCTCTCGGATGTGGTTTGCCTCTGGCTGTTATTCCATTATTTGAGCGGGCAGAGCTATCAGAGCCTATCATTGTATACGGTTTCTTGATGACTCTTTTAAGGTTCTCCTCATTCATAGAAAAGAATATAGCGGAAACCCTCAGTCTTTCTTCCATCAAGATATAGAATAGCGCATCGACAGGGTCTTTATTTATCTGGTTTGAAATGTAAGAAAGACTTTTACCCTCCATCCACTTATTCTTTTGTGAGGACAAAGATGATACGAGCACCTTTTCCCAGTAATCCCTTTCTGGATGATTCTGTAGTATCTCTTTCTTTATTTTCCCTCGAACTTTTGAACTTTTTAACCTTTTAAACTCTTCTTCCACACCTCCTTCGTAAGTCCAGGATGGGAAGATCGCATCAAGGTCTGTGCTCGAAGCTGTATAGGGGTATCTATCACAGGTAACATCTACTCCCTCTTTCCTCGCACCATCTATCAGATTAAAAAGGGTATCTATCTTGCTCCAGTTTTTTTCACCACTTATTTTGAGATGAGAAATATGTACAGGGGTCTCTGCTTCCTTACCAACCCTTATCACCTCATCAACAGATTCAAGAAGCCTCTCCCCTTCATTTCTTATATGACTTGTGAAGATTCCACAATATTTGGGTAATATCATGGAAAGACCTATAATCTCTTCTATTGATGAATAAACACCTGGTGGATAGCATAACCCTGTTGATATTCCAACTGCACCATCTTTTAATGCATCTTCTAACAACACCATCATCTTACGCATCTCTTCCTTAGAAGAATGACGGTCGTTATATCCGATAACAGATGCCCTGATATTCCCGTGACCTACTAATGTGGCGAAATTAAGCCCGAGACCTCTTCTTTCAAGGATGGAGAAGTAATCGTTGAAGGTTGTCCACCTCTCTTTTATGCCGAACTCTTTCAGGTCACCTTCCCTCTGTTCCCTCGACTCCCCGATAAGGGGTGCTGCAGAAAGACCGCAGTTTCCATTTATTTCTGTGGTCACGCCCTGCATAACCTTGCTTTTTGCCCTAGAATCTGCAAGGATAGTGAACTCTGAATGGGAATGTGAATCAATAAAGCCTGGTGAGACAACCAATCCTTCAGCATTAATAATACGTTCTGCTTTATATCCATTCAGATTACGAATGGCCTTTATCTTGTCTCCCTTGATACCGACGTCGGTTACCTCACCTTTTTTACCTGAACCATCAATCAGAAGTCCGTCTTTAACAATTATATCAAACATCTCCATCGATTTAATCATACATAAACCTGTATTTATGTCAAGGTCGAAGACCTGTGGTTCCTTTCATAATCTTGAATTCTAAAAAATATAAGTGTATCATCCCTACGGGTCATAGACCAACAATCTCGAAGTAATGAGAAAAGAAGATATTCATAAAGCCATTAAGATACTGATCGCGGAAGTAAGGAGGTGGAATACCCCTGCAGTAGGTCTTGTGGCTGAAAGGACGAGGGATCCATTCAAGGTTCTCGTTTCCTGTATCCTGAGCCTGAGGACAAAGGATAGAACTACCGAGAAAGCAAATGACAGGTTATTCGCACTTGGTTCAACCCCTGAAGAGATAGCAGGTCTTCCTTTCAAAAAAATAGAGAAGGCGATTTTCCCTGTAGGATTCTATAGAATAAAGGCAAAGACTATAAAGGGGCTTTCAAAGACCATCATCAATAAATATCGCTCAAAGGTCCCTGATGACATGGATGAACTCTTAAAATTAAAAGGCGTTGGGAGAAAGACCGCCAATCTCGTACTGACCCTCGGTTATGGTAAACTGGGCATCTGTGTGGATACCCATGTCCACAGGATAGTAAACAGGTGGGGATATGCAAGGACTAAAAATCCCTTTGAGACAGAGATAGCGCTCAGAGAGAAACTACCGAAGAAATACTGGATCGAGATAAACAACCTCCTCGTCCTCTACGGCCAGAACATCTGTAAACCCATCTCGCCTTTATGTAGTAAGTGCAGGCTTTTTAAATATTGCAAAAGGGTGGGAGTTGGAAGGAGCAGATAAATCAGGTTAAAAGGTTACTGAAGGTTCGCTTGAAGGTTCTGCCAGCGTATCTGTCTCTATCAGTCTCTTCGCCCCGACGAATCTTTTTCTGTAGTAAGGCACATCAAGGTTCTCTATACTCACCTTTCTTCCCTTTCTCGATGCATGGATAAACTGGTTATCTCCTATATATATCCCTACATGGGAAGGGTACTGGCGTGAACGTGTCATAAAAAATACGAGATCACCTTCAGAGATCTCATCCCTATCTATATTTCTGCCTATCTTGAATTGTTCCCTTGCAGTCCTCGGAATACCGATGCCTATCGACCTAAAAACCCTCTGAACAAAGGCTGAACAGTCAAGGGCTCTTACGGTTGTCCCACCGAAACGGTAAGGAATGCCGACGAGATCTTTAGCATAAGAGAGAACCTTACCTGTCATCCTTTTCTCCTGCTCACCCACTATGGAATCTTCAGTTATCCGATTATGGAAGCTCGCCTCATTACTCTGAACCCCGATTCCATCGAAAGCAGGAGTTAAACCCTGAACCTCTTCTTTCTGTTCAAAGGAAATATCTGGAAGCTTTCTTACATCTGCATATGAATGATCAACAAAAAACAAGACAAGCATAAAAGGAATTACGAAAGATTCTCTTTTGAAAAATTTCTGATGCAAGAACTATTTATCCTTTCTTTTCCTGTAATTTATTCCTCTTCTGAAACATCTTGATCGGAGCCCTTTAGTTCCAGAGGAAGTTCTGTCGTTCCCTGTTCGCCAAAGACCTCTGATTCCTTGAACTCCTTCAAAGTCGGAAGTTCTGAGAGTTCCTTAAGCCCGAAGTATTGAAGAAACTCCTTTGTAGTCCCATACATGAGGGGTCTTCCCGGAATATCCTTTCTTCCGATAATCCTTATCAGTCTCCTTTCAAGGAGGTTCTTAAGAATCCCTTCAATATTAACCCCCCTTATCGCTTCGATATCCGATCTTATAACAGGTTGTTTGTAGGCTATGATAGCAAGAGTCTCCACGGCTGCCCTCGAAAGCCTTGATGATAGCCTTACAAGGTTAAACTTTTTCACCCACGGCGCAAACTCCGTCCTTGTAAAGATTCTATAACCTCCGGCAATTTCCAGAATCTGAAGACCACCTTTTCTTTCCTCGTATTCCCTCCTGAGTTCATCAAGGAGTTCCTTAATCTTTTCTATTGTTACATCATCAAAGATACCTTTCAATTTATCCGGTTCAAGAGGTTCTTCTGAAAGGAATAGAAAGGACTCAAGAATAGCTTTGATCTCTCTTTCATCCATATTAAGACTGGCGGAAGTATAACAGAAAAGAAAGTGTATGGCAATTTTTTTCATAGTTGACTCAATGAAAGATATGGTATATCTTATTATTTATGCTTAAGGAATTAGGCATAAGAAACTTTGCAATCATCGATACTCTTGACATTACCTTCGGCCCTGGACTTAATGTCCTTACAGGCGAGACCGGTGCTGGAAAATCGATCCTTGTAGATGCAATCGAACTTGTTCTCGGAGAAAGGGCATCTTCTGATGTGGTAAGGACAGGGGCAAAGGAGTCAATCATTGATGTAATCTTCGAAAACGAAAATATAAAGACTCAAGGTTTTAAAGGTATTGCAACAGATATAGATAAAGAGATTATAATCCGAAGGATTATAAATCCATCCGGGAAAAGTCGAGCCTACATTAACGAAAGCCCGGTGACACTCTCTACCCTGTCAGAGATCGGAAAGGTTCTATTAGATATACATGGACAGCACGAACACCAGTCCCTCCTTTCTGAAGAAAGACAGCTAGACCTCCTCGATAGTTTTGGTAATCTTAAGGATGAAACAAATAAAGTAGAAAAACTCTACCTCAGTATGAAGTCATTGAGGGATGAGTTGAATAATCTCGAATCAGGAGAAAGGGAAAGGGCACAGAAAGAAGATCTATTGAAGTTCCAGAAATCAGAAATTGAAGGTGCAAGATTGAAGATTGGGGAAGATCAGGAACTTGAACAGAAAAGGATAATCCTGTCAAATGCCGAAAGGTTATCTTCCTTGGCTTCCGAGGCATATGAAAGACTTTACTCAAGAGACCCCTCAGTTCTGGATAATCTTTCCAATGTTCTCAATTCACTGAAGGAGATAAACCTGATGAATCCTGTTTTCACTGAAACCATTGAAGGATTAGAGGGTAGCCTGCTTCATATCGAAGATGTGGCAAGGAGTCTGAGGGGTTACAGGGAAAGTATAGAAAATGACCCGAAGATGCTTGAAGAGATAGAGGAAAGACTGGATCAGATCTCAAGGCTTAAGAAGAAATATGGCTCTACCATAAATGAGATATTAGAACTTTGTCAGAAGGTTGAAATTGAACTTAAGGGTATAGAAGGACGTAGTGAGAGAATAGAAGAGGTTAAAAGAGAGATCGAGGTAAGGAGGCAGGAACTTACAAGTGAGGCTAAGATGTTATCAGAAAAGAGGTCAAAGATATCCAGAGAGATAGTTAAGAGAATATCCACGGAGCTTTCTCAACTTGGAATGGGTGGCCTAACATTCCTGATAAGGCTTTTTCAGGATCCAGGTATGGATACGACTGATGGATACAGGGCTACTTCAAAGGGAGTGGACAGGGTAGAATTTCTTATCTCAAATCCAGGAGAGGATCCAAGACCTTTAGCCAAGATCGCCTCAGGAGGTGAACTGTCAAGGGTAATGCTCAGTCTTAAGACAATCCTTGCCGGTGTAGACGATACACCTACATTGATATTCGACGAGGTGGATGCCGGGATTGGTGGGAAGACAGCCGATTCTGTGGGCAGGAAGCTCAAACTAATCTCTAAGGACAGACAGGTACTCTGTATCACCCATCTTCCTCAGATAGCAAGCATTGCCGATAGTCACTTCCTCGTTGAAAAAAAAATAAAGGATGGAAGAACCATAGCAAAGGTAAGGATACTCGATAGAAAAGAAAGAATAGAAGAAATAGCAAGGATGCTTGGTGGAAAAACTATCACTGGTACTTCCATGAAATATGCTGAAGAGATGGTAAAAGCAGGATTTGAGAGACAGTGAACAGCTAAATGTAAGGGAGGACTGTGAGCAGTAAAGAAAGTACTGTCGGAAAGATAATTATCTTTAGCAAAAGGTGTAAGGGTTGTGGCCTCTGCATCCCCGCATGCCCTAAGAACCTCATAGCCATAGGTAAGGATTTTAATGAGCAGGGCTTTCACCCTGCCTATTTTATCTCGGAAAATGGATGTACAGGCTGTGCACTCTGTGCGGTTAGCTGTCCTGATTTAGCGATAGAAGTTTATAAAAAAGTCGAGGGTCAAGAATCGTGAGTGAAGAATCAATAAATAATAACAAGATTTTAATGAAAGGTAATGAGGCGCTTGCAGAGGCCGCCATTCAGGCAGGATGCAGATTTTATGCAGGCTATCCCATAACACCACAGAATGAAATACCAGAATATATGGCGAGAAGGATGCCTGAGGTTGGGGGTGTATTCATTCAGGCAGAGAGTGAAATATCTGCAATAAATATGGTCTATGGAGCCTCAGCAGCAGGTGCACGGGCGATGACATCATCAAGTAGTCCTGGTATAAGCCTCAAGCAGGAGGGGATATCCTTTCTTGCAGGTGCAGAACTTCCTGCTGTGATAGTAAATATCCAGCGTGGTGGACCCGGACTTGGGAGTATCGCAGCATCACAGTCCGACTATTTCCAGGCAACTAAAGGCGGAGGACATGGAGATTACAGACTACTCGTATATGCACCTTCAAGCGTCCAGGAAATGATCGACCTCACCATCAAGGCATTCCATAAGGCAGATGAGTATAGAAATCCCGTAATGATCCTCGGAGACGGTATTATAGGACAGATGATGGAACCTGCCACAATAAAAACAGAAAATACCTACGATCTCCCCAAAAAGGATTGGGCCTTAACAGGATGCAGGGGGAGGGAACCGAATGTCATCAAGACACTCCATATGGAAGAAGGGGTACTCGAGGAATTAAACATCAAACTTAAAGATAAGTATGAGAGAATGAAAGTAAACGAGGTAATGTATGAAACCCTCTTTACTGAAGACGCAGACCTGATTATCGTAGCCTTCGGAATCGCTGCAAGGATCTCGAGTTCAGCTGTAACGATGGCAAGGAAGGAAGGATTAAATGTAAGCCTCTTCCGGCCCATAACCCTCTTTCCTTTTCCTGAGAATGAAATCAGAAGACTTGCCGAGCATAAAAAGAAGTTTTTAACAGTCGAGATGAACCTCGGCCAGATGGTTGAGGATGTGAGGCTTTCTGTAGAAGGTAAAAGTAAAGTAGATTTCTATGGACGAACAGGGGGCTCCATCCCTACACCGGAGGAAATACTCGAGGTGATAAAAAATGTTGCGGGAATAGGATGAAAGGACATGTCTTTAGGCCATTATGGGTTACTTTAGGGCTTGTCGGGCTTATATTTATAGCCCGATATTTTATTGTTCCTCCTGATTTCGGAATCGGTGAAAGGGGATATATGTACGGCTGGTACAGAAAGGGTAACGAAGAGGAATGGAAAGCATTCAAAATAAAACATAATACAATGCAGTACTGCAAAGATTGCCATCCTGACCAGTCTAAAAAGATTAAGGCCTCAAAACATGCAAAGGTCCAGTGTGAGAACTGCCATGGACCGTCAGTAGACCATCCAGAGAAACCCCAGAAGCTCAATATCAACAGAGACAGGGAGTTATGTCTGAGATGTCATGCCTATCTTCCATACAGACCTGCAAGATACGCTGAACTACCCACTGGCGCTATAACCTTAAAGATGCAAGAACCTGATCAACATAACCCTGGCATAGAATGCGTAACGTGTCACAGTGTACATGATGCATCATTTAAATAAATTTATTAAAAATTATTATTTGATGTTATAGATTTCTAAATGCTAATTTTATAATGCTAAATTTACAATGAATAAGTTTAAATAAGGAGATGAGATGAACCAAAGTAGAAGAGAATTTCTTAAGACAGGTTTTAAAACAATCCTTGCCACTGGATTTTCTATCGGTGTCTTTGAGACCCTAAGGCCTGAGGTGCTCGCTGCATTAAAAAAAGAAGAAGGGCTACGGTGGGCCTTTGTTGTGGATACAACAAAATGTATAGGTTGCGGGATGTGCGTAAAGGCATGCAAACTCGAAAATGAGATTCCCTATGATGTAAATGTCACAAGGACCTGGGTGGAAAGATATGTTATGACCAAGGACGGAAGGATCTATGCAGACTCACCAAAGGGGGCAAGGGATGGCTTTATAAAGAATGACCCAATGGGGGTAACAGTCAAGAAAGAAGATATTGATAAGGGATTCTTCGTACCGAAACTCTGCAATCAATGCGAGAATCCGCCCTGTGTCCAGGTCTGCCCTGTAGGGGCGACATACCAGACTGCAGATGGGATTGTCCTTGTTGACAGGACATGGTGCATTGGATGTGGATACTGCATTATGGCCTGCCCCTATGGTGTAAGGTTCTTTCACCCTGTCTACAGGGTAGCTGAGAAGTGTAATTTCTGCTACCACCGTATAAAAAAAGATATGAAACCTGCCTGTGTGGATGCCTGTTCCTTCGGGGCAAGGCTGATCGGGAATATAAGAGACCCATGGGATAGTGTATCGAGAATTATCAAAACAGAAAGGACAGCAGTATTAAAAGAGGAATTCGGGACAAAGCCCCATGTCTTCTACTTAGGGCTTGATTCTATAGTGAGGTGATAGTATGGAAGTGCATGGCGAAATATGGACATTAAAGGAATTATTTGTCTACCCCAATGAGTATATCTACTGGAGTATCCAGATAGTTATGTACCCCTTTATGACAGGGCTTGTGGCAGGGGCATTTGTTCTATCTTCTCTCTATCATGTCTTTGGCATAAAGGAACTTAAGGACATGGCAAAGTTTGCTCTTGTATTTTCCTTTGCCCTTCTTTTTGCTGCGCCTATGCCGATAGTACTCCATCTCCAGTATCCCTTTAGGGGCATTAATGTATTTTTGACACCCCATTTCACCTCTGCCATAGCTGCCTTTGGTGTAGTATTTTTCGCCTATGGCGCTATTGTTGCATCCGAAATATGGTTTTTTTACAGAAAACACTTCGTAGAAGTCGCATTGCCCTTAAAGGAGAAAAGGGATAAGACCCTTTTAGAATGGATAAGGTTCATAATATTCCATACACTCACACTCGGTGCTTATGATATAAGCGAGGAATCTCTTAAGAAGGATGAAAAGGCTATAAAGATCCTTGCGGGTATTGGTATCCCTGTTGCTTGTTTTCTGCACGGTTACGCAGGCTTTATATTCGGATCAGTCAAAGCAAATGCCCTGTGGATGACCCCTCTCATGCCTGTCATATTCATAATGTCTGCTGTTGTCTCAGGCATTGCCCTATGCATGCTTACCTATATAGTCGTTATGGAGATAAGAAAGGTCAGATTAAGATCGCGGAGAAGGCCCTGGATGGTGAGCATAGAAGAGGTGAAGGGCGTAGAGATAAGCGTGATAAGGATGACAGCCAAATATCTTTTGGTATTTATGATATTTGCCATAACCCTTGAACTCCTTGACCTTATATTCAGAGGATATACCGCAGTAAAACACTGGGATATACTGCGTACCGTTATATATGGAAGGGATTTCACACAGATATTTATACTCCAGTATACCTTCGGCAATCTTCTACCCTTCATACTCTTTCTGTTACCTCGCCTTTCGATAAGGAGGGCTATTACAGGGCTACTGCTCGTACTGATGGGTGTATTCATGATGAGGTGGAACGTAGTTATCGGCGGGCAAGCATTCTCCCTTACACTCTCAGGATATATGGACTATATCCTGCCAATAGTCCCGCATAATTGGGAAACCTTTAAAGAAGGTATCGGTGGTGCGCTTGGTATCTTAATTATGCCCTTTGTATTGTTCTGGATATTCAGTAAGATATTCCCTGTTTTTAGTAGCGAAGAATCGCATTGAACCATGAAGAACTATAAAGATATCCTGTCACTCATAGGTAATACGCCTATTGTGAGGCTTAACAGAATCCCGGGACCAGAAGATGCAGAGATATATGCAAAGCTCGAGGGTTTTAACCCGGGCGGCAGCGTAAAGGACAGGATAGCCCTTTCAATGATAGAGACTGCTGAGAAAGAAGGGAAGCTCCGGAAAGGCATCACCATCATTGAACCAACAAGCGGAAACACAGGGATAGGACTTGCGATGGTTGCCGCTGTAAAGGGTTACCGTATAATCCTTGTGATGTCTGAGGCGATGTCATCTGAGAGGAGGCAGTTACTCATAAGCTACGGCGCTGAACTGATACTCACCCCCTTTGAAAAGGGGATGAAAGGAGCTGTAGATGTAGCCGAAGAAATGGTTTCCAGAAATCCTAATTATTTCATACCCAATCAGTTCAAAAATCCTGCTAACCCTGCAATCCATAGAAAGACTACTGCCCGTGAGATATTAAGCTCTATGGGAAATAATATACATGCCTTTGTTGCAGGTATTGGTACAGGAGGGACTATCACAGGAGTTGGAGAAGAGCTGAAAAAGAAGATAAAAGGAATAACTGTTGTAGCAGTAGAGCCGGCATCTTCGCCTGTCCTGTCCGGTGGCGAACCAGGACCTCACCAGATAGCAGGCATCGGTGCGGGTTTCATCCCTGAAGTCCTGAACAGGGAAATTTATGATGAGATAATAAAGGTCACTGACAGGGACGCAGCCCTTATAGCAAAGAGGCTTGTGAAAGAAGAGGGATTACTCGTCGGGATGTCATCCAGTGCTGCTGCCTGGGCTTCCCTACAGATTGCGAAGAGACTGGGAAAGGGAAAGAAGGTGGTTACCATCTTCCCTGACAGGGGTGACAGATATCTGAGTACAGGGTTATTCAGTTAATACAGGAGAATCTCTTATTTCAAACCTTAATGACCTAAATCAGCAACAGCTTTATACTCCGTCCGCTGGAGTGGATGAATTATTAGGCCCTGCCTTTCTTATTTGTAAAAATGTCAATAGTCAAGTCTTACCCCATTATTCTGCCTAAAAGGCATAATATCCTTCCTGTCCGAATTTAATCATATTATTTAAAACATATTGTTCTCCTAAAATTCGCTTAAGCTCCTCAATAGAGTAAGTAAATTCCTTCGTTAAAAGCGGTGTGCGGTTAAGCTGTTTCATTATCTCAGAGAGATTGCACGGATTCCAGCCGCCTTCGCGTTCCTCAATCATCCAGCGGACATTCTTTACGTGGTCAACCATTATACCGAGTACGCTTTTATCTTGTGTTCGGGCAATATGCACTTCTTTACACTCGTTAATTATCCGCTGAATTGTTGCGCCGTCAAAATCCTCATCCAAAAGGACCTTCCCCAATTCGCGGCGGAATAATTCTCCGATATTACTTATCTGCGACCGATTTACTTCAAATGATATAAATGTAAATAATGTCCGGGCATTGGTGAAAATAAGATTTTTCTTTCTTGATAAAAAGAATAGGTTTGCATACCAGTCGCCTAAAAGAGAGGGCGAGGATTCTATGTAGGCTATATCGCCTTTTGTCAGACCCATTTCTTTCAAAAGTTTAGCTGTGCAACGGATTAGCATATCTTCTTCCAAACATTAAACCATCAATATAAAACTAATTTACTAACCACTTCTCCAAAATTCTGCCCACAGAGTTTTGTGAAGATAATAAAAAATATAACCATTAAGGATTAATCTTTACCTTTTCTCCACAGTGCAGGCAGATACAGATACCTTCTGCCTCATCAATCCATTCAATAGGCCGGTCAAGATAAATCGGATCTCCACACTCAGGACATAGTTCGCTATTCAACAGTTCATCGCCACCTTCGAGGAAGAAGTCGTTGAGGTCATGAGCCATCTTAAGATCTCTTTAATAGAACCGTTCCATATTTTTCCATTCTATTTATGAATTGCTTCCTCAATTAGAGCCATATCTCTTTTTAGACTCTTTATTTCTTTATCTTTTGTTCTTAAATTTATCCGATATTTCTTTCTCTTTTCCTTAACTTTATCTCTAAGAATTCGCTCAAGATATTTCTGGTAAGGAACTCTACCCTTAATTTCATTTCCTTTTGGTCTTGCAATTCTAACGACTGCAGTTTCTAAATCTCTTAGATATTTAATATTCTTTATTACAAAAATGCTAAACTTATCCCATTTTAACTTCTTATGCTTTGACCACCCGTGGACTCTTCCGTAAAGTTGTGTTGCTAGTCCAACATAAACCAACTTATCTCTATTATATAATGCATAAACTCCTGGATTCTTACGAAGCGTCTCCTTTAACTCTTTTTTTATTATGCCGAAAGATTCTCTTTTAATGTTCTCTAAAGGATATTTTATTAAACTGCCTCTTTTGAATTTACTTGTACTTATTTTTCTGCTTTTCATATCGTCCTCCCTTTGTCTTAGGAAAATTCAGTCATTTCTATTTTTTAAAAATTAGAACTGGTCGATTCTAAAATTAGAACCGTACCTTTTACTACTACTATTAAACTCTTTCCATTGCGATAAATCAGTATGCGACATATTGTGAAAGGTCTTAAATTTCTCTAATATTTTTCTGACTAAGTCTATTGCGCTTTGACCTTTTACTTCACTGCGTAAAAGTATTGCTATGAGTTCAGTGTTACTTAAAGTATGTTCACCATTTTTTAACAACTTCTCTCTTGGCCGTTCGTCTTTTGGCCAGTTCTTTATTCCTCGACTCCGCTCGGGACACGTCGCTTTTTCATAAGTTTTGGCTTGCCCTGATCCTTTTTCCACTCTTCTATTTCCTTTGTGTCAAATCTCCCTGCCTGACGGCAGGCAGGCGCTGATCACCAAATGTCCCATAAATGTCCCAAATGTGTTCCAAATGTCCCATAAATGTCCCAAATCTTAAAAACTGTATTTACGTCCTTTTCTATCACCGTGTGCTTTAAAAATACCTTTATTCACAAGGGCCTGTAAATCTCGATACAAAGTCTTGCGAGTAATCTCCTCGTAAACCTCCTGCAAATCAGAGAGACCGATACTACCCTTCTCTTTAACAAGTTCTACGGCCCGTATCTGTCTTTCATTCAAATCGAGCTTGCGAAGATATTCTTCTGTGTAAATGTCTTTTCTAAAAATTACCGAAAATCCGCCAAAGACTTCTTTAAATTCTGGAGAAGGAAGGCGGTTTTGCATACAGAGGTCTATTATCTTGATGGTGCCACTTCCGTATTTTTCAATATACCCAATATCATAAAACATTTGGGCAATCAGTTTATTCCTGATTACTGACTTATGCTCTTTCTTATACAGGTCATCAATAGTTATCCCCGGCAATAGCCCTCCTGGATTCCATATCTCTATTCTGTCATCGTAAATCTCAATCTGAACATTTGAAGGGACGGTGTAGTCTCGGTGGACTATGGCGTTTATAACTGCCTCTCTTAGGGCTTCCAGAGGATATTCCCATATTTCTTTCCTCTTTGGCTTTCCTTCAAATTCATACCTGACACTGATATGCCTGGTGATAAACTTCATTACTTCATCAACTTGGTTGATTAAATCAGTCTCGATCATCAAATCGTCCAGAATTTTAGTCTTGTCTATTTTGAATCTACCGCAGTGCACAGCTGATTGCGATAATGACCTTTGTGGTTCCTTACCAAAGACAAGAATTGCTGCCCAAGTAGCTTTTTTATCTTTGACAAACTCTAACTTATGAAGGACATCTTTAGGCTCATCTTCTATCTTCCTCCTGCCATTAGCATTTGCCTCTTTTATGTATCTGGCAACTTTCTTTAAATCTATGTCGTTGACGTTCTTGTCTTGTGCAGGAAATCCATCCCAGCTTGTTCCTATAGAATGAATGTGCATCTGAGAAATCTCCTGCGGTGTCATCAGGCGGTTGGCATTTCCCAAGCGCTTATAGCATTTGCCTTTCGTGGAAACAGGCTTAATGGGGTATTCTTTAATCTTGATGATGGCAACTTCTTTACCTTCTATTTTCAAATGTTCAATTTCCGGGATTAAGCGAGGCTCTGTGCTTTGTGAAATCTGATTTGCCCAGTCTCTTAGCGTAGTCTTTCCTATTGTGAGTCCTTTGATTTTACCTTTATCAGAGACGCCAATTAAAACAGATCCGCCTTTTGTATTAGCAAAAGCTCCTACTGTCTCTACAGTTTCTTTGTCAAAGGTTTCTTTGAATTCAAGCGATGTTGATTCTCCCTGCTTAATTAACTCTATAATATTCTTATTCACTTTACCTCAGGTTCGTTTTCTTAAATTCTTGCTTATAATTTTTTGACCACCTATCTATTTCGTCCTTACGAAACCTCCACTGTCCGCCGACTCTAAAAGCAGGAATTTTCTTTTCCCGGGCGAGCCTGCGGATAGTGTAAGGATGAAGTTTTAAATATTTTGCTATTTCTTCTGCGGTATAGGCTTCAGCTAATTCTTTCACAGATAATCCTTCTAATATTACATTTTATTCCGTATTGTACCATACTATCTTTAAGCTTTAAGAACTCAATCTAAGACAAACAGAGGGAACACTTTTAGAGCATTGTTGAAGAGGATTACTAAAAAGACCATAAATAAACTTCTCACTGAGGCGAGAAATGTAAGAAGGGCATCTTCTATTATTTATTATTGATAGGAAGGAAGGTTACATAATCAAGACTATCAAGGAAATTCTCCTTCTAGGATTAGGCTTCTGTAGCTAAGGTTCTCTTTCTTACTTCTTCTTTGGCTGGATATATGGTTCTAAGGCTGTGAGCCTTGACCTCGCAGTCCTTCCCATTTCGTTGTTGGGTGCTACCTGAATCTGATATCTGTATTCCTTCACAGCACTATTTATGTCCCTTATGCCTTCATAACTCAATCCCAGGTAACCATGAACCTCATGGTGTTTCGGAGCAATCCCTGCAAAGGTATTAAGGTGATGTGCAGCCTTTCTGTAATCTCTGAACTTATAATAGATAACCCCTGCATAGAAATTAGAACCGGGATGCTCGGGAAATAGCTTAAGGCTTTTCTCAAAATATCCGATCGCAGTTTTGTAATCATTTATCAAAAATTGTCTCAGACCCAGGCCATGATATGCAGGCTGGTAATCGGAATCTCTTTGGAGGGCTGTTTTAAACTCCCTTTCCGCATCATCGTATCTACCCTGTTTTAGATGTATCAGCCCTGAAAGATTCCAGAATGGAGCCTGACCCTGATTCATCTTTATTGCTTCCGAAATATTATCCTCAGCCTTTCTTATATTGTTTTCTCTGAATGCCCTTGTAGCGTCATCATATTTAAGATAGGATTTCTGGATCTCCCTTATCTTCATTGTATTCTTCATAAATGGTGAACTGAACTTGCCGTCACCCTGGATTCTGTATGGTTCAAGGTTCTGGATAGTGGTTTTTACTTCGTCAAGGCGTATCTGTGTCCTCGGATGTGTAGAAAGGAGGTCTCCGAGGATTGTCTCTTCCCTACTCTTTCCAAGCCTCGCGAGGTATTCCTTGATTGCCTTTTCTAATTTTTTATGTGCTGTTAGGGCCTCATTAGGGTCATAACCAGTCCTCGCCATATAGAGAACGCCGAGTCGGTCTGCCTGAAGCTCCTGACCTCTGTCGTATTTAAGGATCAGAAGGCTAGAACCTATCAACCCGAGACCGAGAAGTAACTCCTGCTCTTTCTTTCCATCTTTTATAAAAGCAGAGGCAATACCGAGGCCAAGCTGCTGGAGAATACCTAAGGAGAGCTTTTTTGCAGAATGTCTTGCAGAGACATGTCCCATCTCGTGTCCCATTACGAATGCGAATTGGGCTTCATTGTCTATATTTACTAAGAGTCCTCTCGTGATAGCCACATGACCTGGAATTGCCCAGGCATTTGGTACAGAACTATTCTGGATTACAAAATCTACAGGAAGATTTGGTCTATGGGATATTGAATGGAGCCTCTTTATTATCCCTTCGAGATGTCCTTCAAGCTCCTGGTCTCTGTATACTCCTCCACCACCCTCTTCACCCCAGAGGATATTGGGATATATCTCCTTGCCGATTGATATTTCTTCATCCTCTGCAATCAGCATGAACTCCTTTTCGCCTGTAACAGGATTAACCGCACAGCTAAGTAGTAAAAGGATAAAGAAGGATGAAATTAAACGATATAAATTAGAAAGGATCTTCATTTACACTAACATGTCATCATTCCAAACCCTTCGCCTGTCATGCCGATCCACAGGACCCTGCGGGGCGAAGTCGAGGCATCTCATCAGTTGCTCAGGTAAACTCCGCGAGGAATCTCGTCTTTTGAGATTTCTTGAATGGAATCAGAGACCACTCCTTGCAATCCAGTTAGAGGCTGTATCTATGCATATCCTTATCGCCTTCTCCATTGGTGTCTTTGCGAAACCTCCAAGTACTACAGGGAGCTCTGTCTTACCACCACCCACAACACCGCCCACTAAACCTCCTATATCAGAGGCCTTACCCTGTACTGTAGTCGTTGCAACAACCCTTGAGGTCTTTGCATCTACTATTCGAAGGTCCATTGCTATATGGGCCTCTATATAACCTGCAAGAAAGAAAGGAACCCTGTTTTTACTCGTTGCTGAATATATTACAGAGCCGAGAGATGCAAGACCTAACAATACACCTGCTGCTGTAAGTTTCTCCGGCTCAAATTCTGTTATATCTCCAAATATAAGCAATTCTGCCCCTTCTATCTCACCTTTTGGTATAGCCTTTCTACTCATTAAGTCCTGTTCGGAAATAATATCTTTGATCCTTTCCCTTTCAAGGACAATGAACCTGTCAGTATTGACAAGGGCTGAGTTAAGCATATCGGCCATTCCGTCCCCTATCCCATGCCAGCCTTTATTAGTCTTATCGCCAAGACTCATTACTGCCATCCTTTTCTTCTGTCCGGAATAATGTCCCTGTTGCGGTCCGAAGGATCCTGTGGACTGGATTACAGAGCCTTTAGTAATCTCGGCAGTAGGCGCACAACTGAATAGAATGGAGATAAAAAAAGTAAAAATCAAAAGCAGTGGTATAACATTTCTTATTTTCAAGAAGAACATTTAAGATAGCTTTCAGGAGGGGCAGGTTGTTGCCCTGCCCCTATGAGATTGTTTATTGTGCCTTTGAACTTATAAATTTGACAGCCTCATCTATACAAACTCTTATAGCCTGTTCCATAGGTGTTTTAGACCACCCTCCAAGTGCGAATGGCATTCTTGTCTTACCACCACCAATTTGTGTCCCAATCCCGCCACCTATATCTGTAGCATTACCGGTAACGGTAGTTGTAGCTACAATCCTTGAGGTCTTTGCATCCACAATCCTTAAATCAATAGCCACATGTGCCCTTTTAACACCGACAATAACACCAGTATGGATACCTGGTATAATAGCCCCACCACCTATACCCTTCGCATCAGGTTCAAACTCTGTAACCGCACCATAAACCATAAGTTCTGCCCCTTCAATTTCGCCAACAGGGGCCGCTGTCTCCCTTTTCACCCTTCCGGAGGCCCCTAAGTCCTGCTCCTGTATAACATCCCTCAGGGCCTGTCTTTCAAGTACGATGAATCGTCCACTCTCAAACAGTGATGAGGCAAGCATCTCTGACATTCCTTCCCCAATACCTCTCCACCCTTTTGCGGTCTTATCGCTAAAGTTCATAACTGAGATCCTCTTTTGTGGGCCAGTATAAGGTACGGACTGTGCCTGCGAGATGGTCGGGGCTGTCGTTCCCTTTGTAACTGTAGCAGTAGGGGCGCAGTTTGTGAAAATGAATGTCATGACCGTAAAGGACAGGGCTGATAGCAATGTTTTTCTTCTAAACCTCATATTTCCTCCTTTCATTTATATAACTTTTCAGGCGTTCTTCTCTGCAATATCCCCAATTATGGGGAGCTTGAATTTTTCACCCTGGTATGCCTTGTACATCAGAAGTAACCAGAGTATGAATCCGCCAAGTCCTAACCCGAGATAGATCACTGCATTTATTATCCAGCCAATTATGGGTACAAAAATAAGCCCCAAAGAAACAATGCCGAGGACTATCCAGAGAACAATCCATGCAGCCCCAAATAGTATTGCCTGCATAGCATGAAACCGGACATATTTGTTTTCTTTCTCAATCACAAAAAATATTACACCGGTTATTATTGACAACACATAAGACAGTGCCGCAGCGAGATTTGGTTCCATCCCGCTACTTGAAGTCCCTAATTCCTTCTGTTTCTGTTCCGGGGTGGTAGTCATAACACCTCCATATTTTTATTTTTATCATGCTGAATCTTGTGCTGAACTTGTTTCAGTATCGTTTCAGCATCCCACTTCTCCGAGACCCTGAACCAAGTTCAGGGTGACATTAAACTTTCAAGATCTATCTTTAATGAGACATCTTTGTTCCTCTCCACATTCACCTCTGTTGAAAACACCTCCTTTCCATCTTTCTTAACTGATACCTTATGCTTCCCAATCAGGAGACCCATTTCGAAAGGTTTGTCTCCGATTCCAGTTTTTCCTGCAGGAAGACCATTTATCACAATATCGGCCACCTCTGGCTGGCCAGAATCCCCTTTAGTTGTTGTTATCTTTATCCTGCCAGCAGGATGAATCTGGATACCACCGTAGAAGATTACATCCTGATCCTTCCGAGTTACATCTGGATTATACGATCCTGTACCCCCATTATAAGAATCTTTAACAGTATCAAGATTTTTCACAATTATCCTGCTGTAATCTCTGTAATTGTAGGGGTAATAGTATACATTGGAATGGTAGTATCTGTAATCGTAATTCCAGAAGAAGGGAAAAGGAAAACCGAATAATACATGGCCATATATCCTCTTAGAAACAAACAGATCAGACCCTGGGTATCCCCACCAGTATGGAAAACCTGTACTTAAGAAGAACCTTCCTGAGTCTGTTCTTCCTGAAATACCAATCCAGGGATGACCCCACCATCCGAACCACGATCCACCATAAACCCTTGTTCTCCCTGCTTCTGCGATGGTACCTATAGATAATACTAAAAGGAGGATCGATCCAATAATACTCTTTTTCATCTTTAATACCTCCATTTTATATACCTGAATAACAGGAGAATTCTATTTAAATTATACCACTTTATCCATTGATTTCAAGACAAAAATATCTTGACATAAATATACCATTTGAGTAGTCTTTTTAAGACAGGATATAAGGACTAAAATGGATGTTAATCTTGAAGAAAAAAAGGGCGCTATAGATGCTATAAGGCGTCAGATTAAAGTCTTAAATATTGTAGTCCTTGTTATTATTTACACGCTCTTTTTTCTTGTTATCAGGTTTCTTTATGTAATCCTGGATTATATACCAAAACAATCTATAGTAGTTATCCTCTCAATCCTTGCAGGTCTTGTGGCTATAGGTTTATATCTGGCAAATAGTGCCTCAAAAAGGGCTATTAGAAAGATAGAGGAATATAGCAATAAGCTAAATATGCTTTTAACCACAACCAGGGATATTCGTGAAATAGTTTATGGTGATATACTCATCGATAATATTATAGACAGTTCTTTGAAGATTACAGGTGCAGATGCAGGTTCAATCTTACTTTCAGAAGGTGATAAGAATGGAGTATTTCCCAATGAAGACGAGGAGTTAATATCATATTTTGCTGATCAGGCTGCCATATCTATTACCAGTACAAAGTTTTATGAGGACCAGAAAAATTATGAGACCCTCTCCCTTTATAACCCAAAGGACTAAACCTATTGTTACAAATATTTTATAAACATACATAATTTGGATTTATTACTTGAAGGTTGTTGGAGGAATAGCAAGGGGTAGAAGGCTAAAGGTTTCGAAAACCAACTTAAGACCTACATCAGAAAAGGTTAAAGAGGCCTTGTTCAATATACTTGGAGAAAAGGTAAAAGATTCTGTCTTCCTCGATCTCTATGCAGGTACTGGTGGGATAGGTATAGAGGCCATAAGCCGCGGGGCAGGAAAAGCTATTTTCGTAGAATCTAATCCTTTTATGAAAAAGACCCTTAGAGAGAATCTTTTTTCTCTCGGGTTTGTGGACAGGGCAAAGGTAATAGAGTCAGATGCAGGCGTCTTTCTTAAAAGGGCTATAAAAAAAGGGGAGAGATTCGATATACTCTTTATCGATCCTCCGTATTATACAGGTGAAATGGAAAAGATCTTTAAGATTCTTTCGAAAGGAAGCATCCTGAGCGAAGACGGTGTCGTTGTAGCAGAACATTTTAAAAAGAAGGGACTTCCAGAAGAGATAGGGCCTTTAAGATTTATAAAAAGGTATGTATACGGAGATACGGTACTCTCATTATTTATGATGAAAGGATAAACACCCATGAAAAAAATAGCGATATACCCAGGGACATTTGATCCCATTACAAATGGTCATGTGGATCTTATCCAGAGGGGACTTCGGATTTTCGATCAGATCATCGTGGCTGTTGCTATGAATCCAAAAAAGACTTCACTCTTTACAGTAGAAGAAAGGGTAAGGATGGCTGAAGAGGCAGTTAAGGGTCTGGGCGATGTAAAGGTTGAATCCTTCGATGGACTTTTGATGGATTATGCAAGGGAAAAGGGCGCTACTGCTATAATCAGGGGGCTGAGAGCAGTTTCGGATTTCGAGTATGAACTCCAGATGGCACTGATGAACAGGAGACTCGATTCAGAAGTAGAGACGGTCTTCATGATGCCGAGCGAGGAATATTCCTATCTTACATCAAGCATTGTAAAAGAAGTGGCATCACTGAATGGATCGGTTAAAGGGCTTGTTCCTGAAGTTGTAGAGAAGGCATTCAGGAAGAAATTCAAATAAGATTTATTTTCTGTCATTCAGACCCTGACCCTGAAAGAAGTGAAGGGGAAGGGGAAGAATCTCATCATTTATCAAGACTTCAATCTTGCACGAGAAAAGCCAAGGCATCTTGCCTCGGATCAGATAAAGCAAAATGTTTAGCAGTCCTCTCAAAAAGTAATTGACAAGTTAGTCAAATGTAGTATACTTAATTCGTAGAAATAAGGGGGGTGGACAATGAAAAATTATTTAACCCCAAACCAAAGATCCCTGAACTCCAAAATATTCCTAATATTATTTCTATGCCTCTTTTTTGTTCTCTGGTTTTCGAACTCTTTCACTGCCGAATATAGAATAGACCTTACTTATAATAGTATCCCTCTTTATGTCGATGAATACGGGGATGAAGGTTATTACATAGGCTTTAGGTGATGCCGTATGATAAGACAGATCGAAAAGACGCTTGTAAAATCAATCACAGAAGCCAAAAACCTGAGATCCTTTCCCTATAGAAGGGACTATATTACCCCTTGTATTATTATCCCTCCGGAGGACTTGTTATAGGCGGAGCAGAAAAAGGCTGGCGGTTCGGCGTAAATCTTCCTTCTTAAGAGAGATTACAGAGAGTAATAGTAATAACAATTAGATGAATAAATAAAGAAAGTATTGTTTTTATTTTTAAAAAGTATTATTTAAGAGTTTGAGGGCTTTTTTAATAAGTTTGATGTCTTGAGGAGAAAGTTGAGCATATACATCAGGCTCTCCAGGAAATAACTCTTTTACATTTACTCTTAGAGCATTCGCTATTAATATCAATGAATTTAAGCTTGGATTTGCTTCACCCCTTTCTATCTCCCCAAGAAATTTGTAGCTAATTCCTGCCTTTTCGCCTAATTCTTCCTGCGTGAATCCTTTTAATTTCCTTAATAATCTTATTTTCTTGCCTAATTTACTTCTTATATTATCACCCATAAGTTTTCTCCTTAGGCATTATAGGTGGCATATCCCTTCTTATAAACCCATTAAATGTAAGTTTTTATTGACAAATAATACTTATATGTGATATTTGTGGATCTAAGTAGAGCTTAGGAATATATAAAAAGGTCGTATTAAAAAATAGAAGGGATAACAATGCAGAATAGTGACCTTAAAAAATGCCCTTTTTGCCAAGAAGAAATAATTTCAACAGCTATCAAATGTAAACATTGTGGTTCAATATTAACCGAACTTTCTCAGAAAGAGACTGCTATGAATACTAATGTAAAAAACATTTTTTCTATTGCTGCTGTTGTCCTTGGAGGCATATCAATCATATTTCCTGTAATTATTTCTTGGTTAACAGCTATTACTGGAATTGTTATGGGTGCAATAGCTCTCGTAAGAAAAGAAAATAAAAAGTTAAGCTATATAGGATTATTCTTATCTATTGTAGCACTATTGTTAGTTTTGAAAAGTTGTGCAGATGTAGGAAAAGAATTAAGTAGATTTTAATCTTAAAAAGGAGAAGATATGCTTTGTCTATTTTGTAAGGAAGAAATACGAGATGGAGCTATTAAGTGTAAGTATTGTGGTTCTATATTAACTTCAATTCAAACTCAAACTGACCCCAAGATAGTTTATGTCAACCATAATCTAAAACAAAAAGAAGGATTTATTGCTTTGCCTATAATATCAATGATAATAGGTATTATCTGCCTTTTGCTACTTATTGAGCCAGAACCATGGGACCAAGACCTAATTGGGGGTCTTATTTTTGTAAGTATCGTAGGACTTGTTATAGGTATAGTTAGTGTTTCAACACAAAAAAGGGGTAGGGGTATGGCTATATCAGGTATCATTTTAACAAGTATCGGATTCTTATTTGGCTTGTCTCAACTGGTTAAGTAAAATAAGTAAAGGAGGTTGTTATGAAACTATGTCCATTTTGTCAGGAAGAGATTCAGGATGAAGCAATTAAGTGCAAACATTGTGGAAGTATGCTGGGATCGAGTATGCCACAGTTAGGTAGTGGTTTAAGTAAGGTTAATGTGAACGACTCTTTGCCTGCTGAGCTAAAAAAGTGGAACTGGGCAGCTTTCCTCTGGGGGCCGATTTGGGCTATAGGACACAAGGTGTGGATTGGATTGTTAGGTTTTCTCCCTTATGTAGGGTTTATCATGCATATTGTGTTGGGCATTAAAGGAAGTCAATGGGCATGGGAGAAAGGCAATTATGATAGCGTAGAACAATTTCAATTAAAACAAAAGAAATGGGTAAAGGTTTGGTTCATTGTCGTAGGAATTCTCATTGTTTTATTATTATTAATAGTTATTCCATCGTATATTGGGATGAAAAAAAGGGTTAATACCGGATCTAACTTAAAAGCTTCGTACAAATTACCACTATCCAATGAAGAGCTAACAACTTTACTTAATAATGTGATAAAAGAATCTGGCTATGATTTTATGGCTGAGGTTGCATACTGTGAAAGCTATAAAAATAAAGAATCAAATAGTCTATATATTAAATTTATTGGGCCAAGGACAGCTGAGCACCTTTTGCACTATCATGCTGTGATATATGTGGCTGTTAAAAAACTAATTCAACAATATGGAGATATTTTTTTCAATGAAATTGTATTTGCTTCACCATTTCATAATCCGGACACTGCCACCATAATTACAAACTTTAAGGAGTTTTCAAAACATACTGAAAAATATGGCCCCGGTGGCTATATAACGCGTCAATTACGTGCTCAAAATGAGACCGAATCTAATAAAATGCAAGATGAAATGAGTGCGTTCATTGGAAAAGCCGATAATATATCTATTATTCTATCAGAATGTATTAGACAAAAATGGATTCCCGTTGAAAATCCTAAAGTAGAGTTACAAGAAAATGTTGTACAACAAACTCCGCTACGATCTACACAATCTGTGTCATCCCCATCTGCGTTGCTATTTAACGAAGAACTTTTGGGAGTGAAATACAGAATGACTATAGAAAATGGTATCTTATACAGCAATGTTGATGATTCATGGAAGTCTATTTCAGATCAAGAGAAAAGGGAATTTTTAAAGCAGATAGGACAGAAGAAATATTTTGGAAAAACACAGTTTATATTGAAGGATAGTTCTGGAACTAATATGGCAGAATATAAGAATGGAAACATCAAACTCTCTGGATTTAAAGATAAAGGTAAATCACAAGTCAGTCTTCCTAGAAAGTATCCGGTACAAAAAGATCGCCCATCTATAAGAGATGAACACTACTGGCAAGGCAGAATTGAATTTGCTCATGGCAGTGTAAAGCATCAGGAAAACCGTATAGAAACTTTTAGACAGCATTTAGAAAATGCTCAGAGCAATCCACAAGAAACAAGAGACAGAAAGGAATCGCTTAGAGAATTTCTGGTTAAAGAAGAGAAAATTCTAGAAGAAGCAAGACGGGAATATGAAAAAATTGTGAATGAAGCGAGACAGGCTGGTATAAAAGTTCAATAATTTGGAAGAGATAAAAAAATTAGTAAATGGCGTGAAGATATTTAATATCTTTTTTACACTTTTTACCCTTGCCCCAATAACTCTTTTAGCATCTACAATAGGGGAAATCAAGTTAAAAGCTGGTGCCTCTCTTTCAAATACATACATATGGGATGGGAAAGCGATAAAGCCAAAAGCCGGTGGGAGGCTTGGGGATACCTGGGTATTCGATGGAAGGGAATTGAAACCGAAGGCTGGGGCTACTCTTAAAAATACCTATGTCTGGGATGGTAAAGAACTAAAACCGAAGTCAGGGGCAACCCTTTCAAACACCTATACATGGGATGGAAGGGAACTGAAACCAAAATCTAAAGCAAGGTTATCTAATACATGGGTTTTTGACGGTAAAGAATGGAAGCTTAAATCAAAGACTACTCTGAAAAATACATGGATCATTAATGGCTCTATACCAGTACCTGTTTGTGCTTTGATAATATTCGGTATTAAAGATAATTATTAACGGAGCGCTTGCATCGCTTTGCTCGAAAGCAGACAGGAAGAATCATTAAGTAGAACGAGGGAATAATCAGACTGCTTAAGGATATTGAGAGTTATAGGAGAAAGAAATTGATATCAAAAGACTATATGGAGTTATTCTCTCACCTTAAAAAGGGAGGTGAAAGAAAAATGAGATTATGGAAAAGGCTGGTAGTGATGATAGTATTAGTATTGATTATGGGTTGCGGTGTTAGCCTTACAGCCGAGGAGAAGAGGGAGCTGAAGCAATTTGAGCAATCCCTGGAAATTCCGTTGAGAAAGGAAAATATGGTTTATGGAACTAAGGGAGAAGCGAGAATTAAGCTGGCCAATGCCTATAAGGTCAGGATTCGCGAATTAGGGCGTTGGTTAGAGCAGAAGAGGATGCGTGAGGAATTAATAAGAAGTGTTAAAGAGAATGCGGAGATAAGAGGTAGAGGTGTAGATGAGCAAACGATAGAGGATCAGAAGGAGAGGATTAGGGATGCAGAGAGGAGAATAATGTTAGCTGAGAAGAAGAAGGATATAGTGGTAAGAATGGCCAGGAAGTGGGGCATATCGGAGAGCGAGTTGAAAAAAGAGTTACTAAAGATATTAAGGCTAAGGCTGAGAAAATAATTTCTCTTTTAGCCTATGAAAGTGAGGATACAATCACCTATTACTTCTTCATTGTTCAATGAAGAACTTTTGGAAGTGAAATACAGAATGACTGTGGAAAATGGCGTTTTATATTGCAATGTTGATGATTCATAGAGGTCTATTTCAGATAAAGAGAAAAGGGAATTTTTAAAGCAGATAGGACAGAAAAAATATTTTGGAAAAACACAGTTTATAGTAAAAGACAGTAAGGGGATTAATTTAGCAGAGCATAAGAATGGACGCATTAAATTCTTTTGAACTAACGATAGTGGTAGCCTCAAGTAAACCTTCTTTAAAATATAAAATAGATTAAAAACTTCTATACGAAGAAATATGGCATTTGAAAAGTTATTAATTCTTGAATCTACTTGGGCTGACGAAAAAGAATATATTAGTGATTCAAGATCAACTGCAAAAATTTACCAATCTTTGGAGACGCTCCTATATATACATGAAGATCCGATAAATATTATTCAAAGACCATTGTTAGCCTCAAGATATATTAGAGATATCAAACAGTTTGTATTACTTCCTGCCAATAAAAAGGGGCCAAATATTATTGTTCTCAGCGCCCATGGTAAGCATGAATTTATTAGAAAAGCAAATAAAAGGAAACATCGAAGAATACTCACTGCAATTGATGGCGAGATTAACATCAGTCGAGAAATGCGTAAGATTTCGAATGTATTGAATAGCACAATTTTTATTCTTGATGCGTGTGATATTGGTGAAAAAATATCTTCGTTTCGTAAAGCAACAAATGCTTTAGGAGTAATAGGTTTTTCGAAGATTGTCGACTGGATCGATTCTACAGTATTTATTTTAGTTCTGTTATTAAAATTTCAGGAAAAGGGCATTTTCAGAATGGGACGCATTAGTAGTGCGAGGCCATTTGCAGTCCTTAAAGCTATGGAGAAGGGATTATACAAGCCACTATTTAAAAACCTTGGAGTTGAATATGATTTTGCAACTCGTAGATTTCACGTTTTATACCAAGGAAAGTAGTTCCTTTACGTTATATGAGGTCTCTATGAGGATAATCATTTTTCTTGTTTTAGTAATTATACTTATGGCAGTTACTGTTTCTGGTGATACCCCTTCAATTATGATCGTTAGGACTAATCCATTAGGCCAGGAGAGCACGGTCTTCTCTGAGCCTTTGATGACCTATAAACAGGCAGAAAGAATTATTAAGCAGAACGAGGATATAATCAGACTGCTTAAGGATATTGAGAGGAATACAAAAAAGAAATAATAGAGGAGGGTGTATCTTTATTAATTTTATGCAGCAAACTGCTCTACCTTAAGTCCCTTGATCTTTTCGTAATCCCTTATATCAGATGTAAGAACGGCAAAGCCCAATGAGATAGCCGTAGAGGCAATCATAAGGTCATGAGCGCCTATAGTGATCCCCTTTTTTGCGAGAGTCGCCCAGATTCTTGCATAAATTCTTGAGGCATTGAGATCGAAAGAATAGATAGGAAAAGTTTCTATAATCCTTTCTATATAAGATTCCCTTTTAAGTCTCCTTTTTTCTGTGTCAGCCCTATGCACACCATGTAGAAGCTCAGAAACTGAAATCACACTTATACCAAATGGTTCACCTTCACGCTCCTTAATAAAACCTTCAATATTTGAAGATATTCGTTCTATTGCTATGAGAACGCTTGTATCAAATATCAAGCCCATTTATCTTTCCCGGGCATAGAAGGCTGTTGTCTTCTTATCTCTTTTAAATCCTTTTCAAATCTTTTAGATTCATCTCCGAGGCTTGGAAGTTTTTTTAACAACTCTTTCAGGTCGCCAAGCGTTCTTCCGCTGGTTTCTGTCTCTACAGGCGAGATGGAAGCCACGGGCTTGCCGCCCCTTATAATTGTGTAGTGATCTCCCCTATATTTTATCGAATTAAGGATCTCAGAAAACTTCCTGACAGCCTCTGTTGCACTGACCTGTTTCCCCATTGTTTCTCCTTATATAAAATATGATAATCATATTCTACATATAATATAATTTGTTGTCAACAGTTTTATACGCTCAATGCTCAATTAGTTAACTTATACATTGGCAGGAGAGTCGGATCTTCTCTGAGCCTTTGCTGACCTATAAGCAGGCAGTGAGGAACAAGTAGGGAGGTGCTTATGCTCTATGTTCCCCTAATTTTTGATACCTATAGCAAGATATAACAATTTACACATTACCATGTATTTGGTATAATCAGCAAGAAATCATAAGGCCTATTTAAAAATTTGAATGATAAAGACACTATTCGTAAGGTTTAGTATTACTAACAGGAGATAAAATGAGCTTATCAAAAAGGGTTTCTGGAATAAAACCATCCCCTACCCTCGAAATTGACGCCAAGGCAAGGGCACTCAAATCTCAGGGGATAGATATAATCGGCTTCGGTATAGGGGAACCAGATTTTAATACACCAGATAACATAAAAGAGACCGCTATAAAGGCTATCAGGGATGGATTCACAAAGTATACAGCTGTCTCAGGTATAGATGAGCTTAAGGATGCTATTATAGAAAAGTTCAAAAAAGATAACGACCTTAACTATGATCGCTCGGAGATAATCGTATCCTGTGGGGCAAAACACAGCCTTTACAATATAGCACAGGCGATCTTTAATCCCGGTGATGAAATCTTAATACCTGCTCCTTACTGGGTCTCCTACCCAGATCAGGTGATCCTCAATGATGCAACACCTGTTATTGTAAAAACAGGTAATGACTTCCTGCTAACCCCTGAGGGTCTCAAGGAAAAGATTACCCCAAAGACAAGGGCCATCATCCTCAACAGCCCTTCTAACCCAACAGGTATGGCCTATGATAAGAAAAGTCTTGAGTCGATAGCAGAGATAGCAGTAAGACATAAGATATACATCATCTCTGACGAGATATACGAAAAGATAATCTACGATGGATTCGAACATATAAGCATCGCTTCCCTCGGGAAAGAGATAAAGGCAATCACTCTTGTAGCAAATGGAGTCTCTAAGGCATACTCGATGACTGGGTGGCGGATAGGATATACAGCAGGTCCAAAGGAAATTATCTCTGCTATGTCGAACATTCAGAGCCAGTCAACTTCAAACCCAGCATCTGTTTCCCAGAAGGCAGCAATCGAGGCCCTGAGAGGACCGCAGGATTCTGTGAAGAAAATGGTGGAGGAGTTTGACAGGAGAAGAAAATATATGGTTAAGAGGCTTAACAGGATGGAAGGGGTCTCCTGTATAATGCCCAGAGGTGCCTTCTATGCCTTTCCTAATGTATCTTCTTTCTATGGAAAGAATTTCGATGGAAAGGTTATAAAGGATTCCTATGATATGGCAGGATATTTACTTGAGGAAGCAAAAGTTGCTATCGTCCCTGGAGACCCATTCGGTGCGGATGAATATATCCGGCTCTCCTATGCTACTTCGATGGAAAATATAGAAAAGGGTCTCAACAGGATTGAAGAATCATTAAGAAAACTCAGGTCTACGACCCATGGGCCGGCGTAGCTCAGAGGTAGAGCAGCTGATTCGTAATCAGCTGGTCGGTGGTTCGAATCCACTCGCCGGCTCCATTAATTTTTTATTATGGATTTCAAACTTGTCCTTGAGAAAATCTTAACAGCCTTTAAAGAGGCTGATATCCGCTATGCCATGATGGGTGCTGTTGCCCTCGGGGCATGGGGTATACCGAGGGCAACCGTTGACATAGATTTCCTTGTCCAGAGAGATGATATAGAAAAGGTGCAAAGGATTATGACAGATATGGGATACGAATGCCACTATAAGACCGAAAATGTTTCGCAGTATATATCGCCGCTTAAGATCTTTGGCGAAGTAGATTTTATACATGCCTTCAGGGATGCTTCCTTAGGCATGTTCCAGAGGGCAGAGGATAAGGATGTTTTAGATGGAATAACTGTCAGGGTATTAAAACCCGAAGATCTAATAGGTTTTAAGATTCAGGCAATCGCAAACAATGAAAGTAGAAAAAATATGGATATTGCTGATATCGAGTCTTTAATGGAAAGATTTAAAGACAGTCTTGACTGGTCATTAATTGAAGATTATTTCAAATTATTCGATTTTGAAGAGCTATTAAGGGAACTTAAGGAAAGATATGGCATTGCTTAGTAAAAAAGAAAGGGAAGAATTACTGAGACTGGCAAAATCTTCTTCCATGAGGAAGGATATGAAGTACTTAAGGGATAACAGGCATAATCCTGTAATCGTGAATGGAAAGGTAGATTTGAACCGTTTGATTACCTTTCTAACCGAGTTCAATGAATTCATAAACCACGAGCCAAAACCTTTCAAGCCTATGATTGACAGGGTAATGAAGCTATGATCAACAGAGCTCTTGTTTTAAGCGGTGGTGGGGCGAAGGGTTCTTTTGAACTCGGGGTAGTGGACTATCTCATAAATGACCTGAAGATGGATTTTCAGGTCCTATGCGGTGTATCAACAGGTGCATTAAATGCCTCCCTGCTTTCTCAGAGTAAAGGATATGACGGCTTAAAAGAAAAACTCGAAAAACTTAAGGAGATATGGTTCAGCATAAATTCAGAAAAAGATATATACAAAAAGACACCTAAAGTCGATTTTCTCCGTATAGTAAGCCGTTACAATGGTTCTCCGCTTAAAGACAAGATAAACAAGAATATAAGACCTTCAGAAATTGCATCGTCAGGGAAGGAATTCAGGACCGGAGTTGTCTCTTTAAACACTGGGGAATATATTCCTATCGATCAAAAAAGTCCTATGATCAGGGATTTTATCCTTGCAAGCGCCTCTATACCTTTCTTCTTCCCTCCTGTTAAGATCAAAAAACAGCTCTTTGTTGATGGTGGTGTGAGGGAGATCACACCACTTGCTGACGCCTTCAGGGCACTAAGAAAATTGGGAGAGAAAAGTTCACATATAGTTCATCGTTCAGAAAGAGATGAGATCTACATCGTCCTTTCTTCACCACTGAAAATAAAGAAAATAAAAAGTTCTGAGACAAACAACATCTTAGAGACACTAAAACGATCTATCGAGATTCTCACTTCTGAGATCTATGTAGACGATATAAAACACGCCGAGGAGTTAAATGAATATATTGAAAAACTTGAGACCTTAAGGAGAAGACTCTACAAGAGATATGACATAGACGAAGTCGAAAGAATCTTTGAAGGCCTCGAATTCCGATATAAAAGAAAGAAGCAGGCATCGGTAAAGATTACTCTCTTTGAACCCGACAAAGAGTATATGGACAGCCTTGAATTCAACCCCAAAAAGATAAGAAAGGCCTTCGAAGCAGGAAGAAGTATTGCTAAGGAGATAATGAGTGGCATATAAAGACCTCAGGGATTTTATCAGTTTATTGGAAAAGAAGGGACTCCTGAAAAGGATCAGGGTCGAAGTAGACCCGATCTTTGAGATTACAGAAATTACAGACAGGATGTGTAAAAGCCCGAATGGGGGAAAGACACTCTTTTTTGAAAAGGTAATAGGTTCACAGTATCCTGTTGTCACAAATCTTTTCGGCTCTTTCGAGAGGATGTGCCTTGCCCTCGAAGTTGAGAAGATTGATGATGTTGCAAAACGAATAGAAGACTTACTTAACCAGTCACCTCCAAAGACATTAATGGAAAAACTCTCAATGATTCCACAACTTTTTGAACTTTCAAAATGCCTTCCAAAGATAGTTAAACATGCACCTTGCCAGGAGGTTATCGAAAAAGAAAATCCAGATTTAAGCAGATTCCCTATTATAAAATGCTGGCCCGTTGACGGAGGTAGGTTTATCACTTTACCTATGGTCTTCACAAAAGATCCTGACGCAGGTATACAGAACTGTGGTATGTACAGGATCCAGATATATGATAAGACCACTACCGGCATGCACTGGCATATCCATAAAGGCGGGGCAAGGCATTATGACAAATATAAAGCTCTCAACAAAAGAATGCCTGCTGCCATTGCAATCGGAAGCGACCCTGCCGTTATATATTCTTCATCTGCGCCACTCCCTGAGTCTTTTGATGAGATGCTCTTTGCGGGTTTTCTGCGTAAAGATCCTGTGGAGATGGTTAAGTGCATTACATCAGATATCGAAGTTCCTGCAAACAGCGAGCTTGTGATAGAGGGCTATCTCGAGCCAGGTGAGATGCGTCTTGAAGGCCCATTCGGAGACCATACAGGGTTTTATTCAGCAGCGGATTATTATCCTGTGTTTCATGTAACCTGTATAACACATAGAAAGGATATGATATACCCGGCAACCATTGTCGGAAAGCCTCCAATGGAAGACTGTTATATGGGGAAGGCAACAGAAAGGATATTCTTGCCTCTCCTGAGAATCGATTTCCCTGAGATAAAAGACATCAATCTCCCGATGGAGGGTGTATTCCATAATGCTGCATTGATCTCAATAAAGAAGAGTTACCCCGGGCATGCAAAGAAGATAATCCACGGCCTCTGGGGAAAGGGACAGATGATGTTTTCGAAATTGATAATAGTTGTGGATGATGATGTTGATGTTCAGAATATCTCCTATACAGCATGGCGTGTTTTGAATAATGTGGATTGGAAAAGGGATGTTGTTATTGCTGAGGGTCCGCTTGATGACCTTGACCATGCAGCAAGCTGGCCGAGATACGGCTCAAAAATGGGGATTGATGCTACGAGGAAAGCAAGAGAAGAGGGAATGATGAGGGAATGGCCCGATGAGCTATTTATGTCCGAAGAAATAAAGAGGCTTGTAGATAAAAGATGGAAGGAGTATGGCTTTGAATGATATCTCCTTTCCAGAGGGTTTAAACTTGAGAAAGATTATCGAAAAAATCAGAATCGTCATCGAGATGATAAAATTCCCCCACACCGTCTTTGCCCTGCCTTTCGCCTTTATAGGTGCTATCCTTGCAGAAAAGAAGATCCCTTCATTGGATAAAATTTTCTGGATAACAGTTGCGATGGTTGGGGCGAGATCTGCCGCAATGAGTTTTAACAGGCTTGCTGACTGGAGGTTCGATGCCCTTAACCCGAGGACTAAGGACAGAGCACTCCCAAAGGGAATTCTCACGCCTCTTCAGGTGATGATATTCATAATCCTCACAGGCACCATATTTATATTTGCCACCTCGAGGTTAAATCCCCTTGCCTTTAAACTCTCGCCTCTCGCCCTCTTCATAGTCTTTTTCTATTCATACACAAAGAGGTTCACAATCCTCTCACATTTTTTCCTCGGCCTTTCCTTAAGCCTCGCACCTATCGGAGCATGGGTCGGGGTTAAAGGTGTTATAGAATTACCGGCACTCTTACTTGGTAGTGCTGTTGTCTTCTGGCTTATAGGTTTTGATATACTCTATGCCCTTGAGGATATAGACTTTGATAGAAAAACAGGCCTAAAATCTATTCCTCAAAAGCTCGGCATAAAGAAATCTCTCTATATATCGAGGTTCTCCCATCTTATTACAGTACTCTTGCTCTTTTCCCTCTATCCTTTATTAAATTTAGGTTATATTTACCTGATAGGGTTAGCAGCAATTACAGGCCTGTTTATAAGGGAGCATTCCCTTGTGAAGGAGAACGACCTCACAAAACTTGATATAGCCTTCTTCAATATGAACGGGTATATTAGTGTTGTGGTTTTTCTGGCAACTTTGGCAGATCTCATAATTTAATCATGATTCTGTATTAGAAATAACATGTATAATATTGTCACTCCTGCGGAAGCAGGAGTCCAGTATTTCTTGATACTTTCTGGATTCCCGCTTCCGCGGGAATGACAGGAATGATTTAAAAATCATTCGGTTAAGACTATGGGCATCTACACAATAGCGATAACAGGTGCAAGCGGGAGTATCTATGGTGTTAAACTCCTCGAATATCTCCTTAAGAAGGGACATAAGGTATATCTTACTATAACTAAAGAAGGCGCCCTTATCATGAAGGAAGAAGTTGGCTATGACTGGAGGGGCTCTGAAAAGACTATAGAGAAGAGGATAAAGAAAGACCTTAGGATAGAGAGAGGTAAACTTTCATTCTTTAATGAGGAAAACCTCTTTGCCCCTGTATCGAGTGGCTCTCAAAAGGTTGATGCTATGGTTGTAATTCCCTGCTCAATGAAAACACTTTCAGGCATCGCGCAGGGTTATGCGAATAACCTCGTTGAAAGGTCTGCTGATGTGATGATAAAAGAAGGTCGGACACTTATCCTTGTACCGAGAGAGACCCCATTAAATACCATTCACCTAAGGAATATGCTCAGCCTTTCGCAAATAGGAGTAATGATTATCCCTGCCATGCCCGCCTTTTATAACCATCCAAAAAAGATCGGGGATTTAGTTGACTTTATCGTCGGAAAGGTTCTCGATTCTCTGAATATCGAAAATTCCTTATATAGACGCTGGAAGGCTTGAAAGATTCTTCTTAATCCATCCCCTCACCTTAATCCTCTCCTCTACGAGTCATAGACCCTCTGGGAAGATGAGTTAGGGGGACTTTAGATTTGATTAACACCTAAGGATATGGTATAAATGACTATGTTTTTTCCGAGTTTAGAAGACTTTAAAGAGAAGGCAAGGGAAGGGAATCTGATCCCTGTTTATAAGGAAATCCTTGCCGATATGGAGACCCCTGTCTCTGCCTTCCTCAAGATAGACGATGGCAAGTATTCATATCTACTTGAGAGCGTTGTGGGAGGTGAAAAATGGGCACGATACTCCTTTCTTGGAAGTAACCCTTCAGTAGTCATAAAAGGAAAAGGGGATAATATAGAGATTACAAGGGATGGAAAGAAAGAGACTTTTCCTTTTAATAAGGACCCATTAGAAGTAATAAAAAAGGAGATGGAACGGTACAGACCTGTCAATATCGCCGGGTTACCGAGGTTCTTTGGAGGTGCTGTAGGTTACCTCGGATATGATGTAGTCCGTTTTTTTGAGAAGATCCCCGACTCCGGCAGGGAAGATCTCGGACTTCCAGATCTTCTTTTTATGGTAACAGATACCCTCCTTATCTTTGATAGCCTTGCACAGAAGATAAAGGTTGTATCGAATGCTCATATTCATGATGGAGATCCCGAATCAAGTTCAGGACAAGTTATAGAAAAGGCATACGAAGATGCAAAGGAAAAGATCGTAAATATTATAGAAAGACTTAAAACGAACAGGATTCAAGGGGTCAAGGGTTCAAGGGGCAAGATGCAAGATGCCCGATACACGATGCAGGATACAAACATCAGTCATCATGGATCAGGCATCATGGATCCTGTGGTAGAAATTGAGTCTAATCTCACAAAAGAAGACTTCGAGAATATGGTGAAACGTGCAAAGGAATATATAGCCTCTGGTGATATAATACAGGTTGTACTTTCTCAGAGATTCGAAAAAGAAATAACTTTTTCATCCTTTGAGATTTACAGGGCTCTGAGGGTTATAAACCCTTCTCCCTATATGTATTTTCTCAGATTCGGTAATACTTCGATGATAGGCTCTTCTCCTGAGATTCTTGTAAGATTAGAGGGAAAGGTATTAGAAGAAAGACCAATAGCCGGAACAAGAACGAGGGGATCTACAGAGGAAGAAGATAAAGTCCTGGAGGAAGAACTTCTGAAGGACCCTAAGGAAATGGCAGAGCATATAATGCTTGTTGACCTCGGAAGGAACGACCTCGGCAGGGTATCAGAGATCGGTTCGGTCAGGATGAAGGAACTCATGGTTGTAGAAAGGTACTCCCATGTCATGCATATCGTCTCTGATGTCGAAGGAATACTTGCTGAAGGCAAAGATTCCTATGATGTACTGAGGGCATGTTTCCCAGCAGGAACCGTATCAGGTGCTCCAAAGATAAGGGCAATGGAGATTATCGAAGAACTCGAACCTACAAGAAGGGGACCCTATGCAGGGGCTGTTGGATATTTTAGTTTCTCAGGCAATATGGACACCTGCATTACGATAAGGACAATAATAGTAAAGGACAGCAAGGCCTATATTCAGGCAGGTGCAGGCATAGTGGCAGATTCTGTGCCTGAGAGGGAATATTATGAGACTGTGAATAAGGCAAAGGGAATGTTAAAAGCAATAGAGATGGCAGAGGAAGGATTAAACTGAATTAAGAGGATAACAGGTTTAGATAGTATGGCAGTGATAAAAGAGGTTTTTGACCAAAAACAACATATTACCCAAATAAAAAACTTACCGAAAATAACTACATTTCTATTGCCATCTGAGTATGAACTACTACCAAATACTTCTGAACTTTTCGAATTAGAATTAGCATTTTATGAATATAAGTTTCTTGCCAAATATGAAATCATTGATAGAGGGGCATTTTTTAAAAGTGTAGATGGAATACCCGCACAGCATTACATTATATGCTCTAATAACAGCCCGCTAATCTGGGAAGGGCGATCAGAAATAACAAAATCATATTTTAGAGAAGGTAATTTTTCCACAGGTTACGCTACACATGGGCTTTTCCCATATAGAGGGAAATTTCATCCACAACTTATTAAGGGCCTGCTGAATATATTGGGTGTTAAATCTGGAGAGGTCGTTCTTGACCCCATGTGCGGGAGCGGTACTTTAAATGTAGAAGCAAGTATTATTGGAATTGATTCCATCGGAATTGAAAAAAGTCCATTTTGCGCCTTAATGAGCAAAGTCAAATATGAAGCATTAAAGGTTGATTGTTCTCTATTAGCTTTAGTATCAGGCAACATGCAGAAAAATTATAAGACTTTAATAAAAAGTGATAGATTACCTCGCACCTTCTCTTATAATGGCAGTTACGAAACAGAGAAAGCAATAACCCTCCTTGCCTTCTTAGATGCTATGGGCTATGCGAGGAGATGCGCAAAAAGTATAGATGTGCTTTTTCCGTCAGTGCTCAAAAGATATGTGGGGCAGATAAATTCATTTATTCAGGCTAGAGAAAAACTTAATCTGAATCTTGGAAAGGCAGAGTTTAAAGTTGGTGATGCCAAAAATATTCCTTTAGAAGACAACTCAGTAGATGCTATTATCACCTCACCGCCCTATTCATTTGCAATTGATTACGCTGAAAATGATAGACCCCAATTAGAATATTTAGGGTATAATGTGCATGAACTTAAAGACGAAATGATCGGTTTAAAAGGGAAAACCAAAAAAGAGAAACTCGCCAATTACTTTCAGGATATGGACAGAGTCTTATCAGAAATGGCACGGGTTTTAAAAGCTGGTAAATACGCAGTGATTATAATCGGCTCAAATGATGTTCAGACAGGCGGAATAAGGCTGGAAACCAAAGTTGAAGAAATGGCATTGAAACACGGATTTGCACTTGACCAAAAAATTGTAAAACCAATTAAAGGAATACAAAATACGATGAAGGATGAATATATATTGTTTTTGAGGAAAACGAAATGACGAAACGTTACCCATCATTAGATGAAAAATTTAATACTGTAATATCTAAGAACACCTTTTATTTCTACAATGAAGAGTTTGAAGAATATTATGAGGGGCATATCTCTTCGGTTGCACAGAATATTTTTCTTCTAAGAAATAGAATAGAAAGAGAAGGGTTAAAAGAGACTATTTTATTTGAACATATTACAGAGGTTGAAAATGGACTTGATGCCATTTTGACTGTAACTGGTTTTTCAAAGGAAAGCTTACAGAGGCTGGTAACATTTATTAGGGCTACAGAAGACAAAACCTTATCAAGCCTTGTTAATAAGGATTCATGGCCTACTGAGGATTTTAAGACTGAATGGGGTTTAGATAAGATAAAATATATTATTAAAGCAAATAAAAAGTTTGCCGAAGGCATTGTAAATCTGTTTTTTAAGGGACCTACAGTTCCAGTAATAAAAAGGGTTCTTCCACTTTTTGAGTTTAAGAAACTTGATATAAATAAGTTTAGATTCTCTGTTGAGTCTCTGGTGGATACCATAATAAGATATAAGACAAAAGGTTCATATAAGGCTGCTAAAGGAGGAAATCCTGAGGTTGTCATCGAACAAATCCTGACAGATTATAAGTTAGGCTTTGAGAAAGGCAAATTCAGAATTCCAAAAGCAGGCAATATCCCAAGAACAATGGATTTCATAATCCCCAATAAGACATCGCCAAAGATAATAATTGAATGTTCGTATTCGGTAACTACTGCCTCGGGAATGGGGGATAAGGCAAAGACAGAAAAGACGGTAGCTGATTATTTGAAGAAAAATTATCCAAATGTAGTTTTTGTCGGTTTTGTTGATGGAATTGGATGGTATGTAAGAAGGGGCGATTTAAAGCGGATGGTAGAAGCTTATGATTTGGTTTTTACATTTGGCAAGGATGAACTTGAAAGGTTTAAGAATCTCTTATCGGAGACTTTCCATGCAAAATAGAAAATATTTTGATAGTTTAATAAACAAGGTTGCGATAGGAAATTGTCTGGAGATTATGAGAAAAATCCCTGATGGCAGTGTGGATGTTACATTTGCTGACCCACCGTTTAATCTAAAAAAGAAATACAACAGCTACTATGATAAACATGAGGTTGAGAAATATCTTTCATGGTGCAAAGAGTGGCTTTACGAAATGGTTCGCATCACTAAGCCAACAGGGACAATCTTTGTTCATAATATCCCAAAGTGGTTAATTTATTTTGGATCTTACCTTAATGAAGTTGCTATATTCCGGCATTGGATAGCATGGGATGCAATGGGTTCACCTCTGGGAAAGACACTCTTGCCAAATCATTATGGAGTGCTTTATTATGTGAAGTCAGATAAAGATTATAAATTTCATGATATAAGAATGTTGCATAAGCGGTGCAGGGCATGTGGATATATTTTGAAAGATTACGGTGGAAAGAAAGACCAGATGCATAAATTCGGTCCTATTATCCCAGATGTATGGACAGATATTCATAGAATAAGACACAAAAAAAGAAGAGATGAACATCCATGCCAGTTACCTGTGCATCTTCTTGAAAGATTACTGATTATGAGTACAGATGAAGGAGATATTGTCCTTGACCCATTTATAGGCACTGGAACAACTGCAATTGCTGCTAAGAGATTAGGAAGGAAGTTTATAGGTATTGATATTGACCCTAAGTATGTCGAAATAACAAATAGAAAGTTAGCAGAAACAGAATCGACAATGATAAATGGATGTTATGTTAGTATTTTTCTGGATAATGTGACCACCGTAAGATCAAAGGATTGGGATAAAATTAAAGAAGCTTTTACTATTCCACATGACCCATTTGAATTAGAAAAGAGAGAAATTAAGTTGCGGGATAAAAAGATAAAAAAGATAAAACCCAAGATAATTATAGAAGAACAATGCAGTCTATTGTTTCCAATGACTATAAGAAGACATAGTACTTTCCATCTTAATCATAAATAGTAAGGTGTTAAAATGTTATTAATGATTGATAATTACGATTCATTCACTTATAACCTTGTCCAGTATTTAGGCGAACTTGGAGAAGACCTCAGAGTATACAGGAATGATAAGCTAACCCTTAAAGAAATAGAAATACTTAATCCTGACAGGATTGTGATCTCACCTGGACCCTGTACACCGAAAGAGGCAGGGATATCTATCGACCTGATAAAGAATTTCTCCGGACGGATACCTATTCTCGGTGTGTGCCTCGGACATCAGGCTATCGGTGCAGCATACGGTGGAGATGTGATAAGGGCTGATAGACTGATGCATGGAAAGACCTCCATGATATACCATAACGGTAAAACGATCTTTATTGGTCTTCCCAATCCTTTCGAAGCAACAAGATACCATTCTTTGATCATTAAAAGGGAGACTATACCCTCCTGTCTTGAGATCACTGCGGAGACAAAGGAAGGTGAGATCATGGGAGTAAGGCATAAGGAGTTTATCGTTGAAGGTGTTCAGTTCCATCCTGAATCGATTCTCACAAAGGTAGGTAAGGATTTATTGAGGAACTTCCTGAGGCCAAAGGTATGATCAAAGAGGCGATTTCTATCCTTATAGAAAAGATCGACCTCTCAGAAGCAGAGATGGCAGAGGCTATGAGGGAGATTATGGAGGGAAAGGCAACAGATGCCCAGATAGGGGCATTCCTTACAGCCCTGAGGTTAAAAGGAGAGACAATAGATGAGATCACAGGTGCAGCAAAGGTGATGAGGGAGAAAGCATTATCAATAAAGGCACCTGCAGGGACTGTTGATACATGTGGGACTGGCGGAGATATGGCACATACATTTAACATATCCACAACAGCAGCCTTTATTGTATCGGGTGCAGGTATCCCTGTTGCAAAACACGGAAACCGTTCTGTATCGAGCAAGTCAGGCAGTGCAGATGTCCTTCAGGCACTTGGGGTGAATATCGAACTCCCCCCTGAGAAGATTGAGAAATCCCTTATTGAAGTCGGCTTCGGTTTCCTCTTCGCCCCTTTTTTTCACGGAGCGATGAAGTATGCCCTGGGACCGAGAAGGGAAATAGGTATAAGGACTGTATTTAATATCCTGGGTCCATTAACAAATCCTGCAGGTGCTAAATACCAGGTACTCGGTGTTTACTCATCTGACCTTACAGAGACAATGGCCAAGGTCCTCGGTAATCTTGGATGTATCCACGCCTTTGTCGTACATGGTGAAGACGGTCTTGATGAGATCACAATTACAGGAAAGACAAAGGTCTCGGAGCTTAAGGGCGGAAAAGTCGAGAATTACTTCATAGAACCTTCAGATTTCGGAATCAAAACTGGAAGTATCGAAGACCTCCTCGGAGGTGAATCTAAGGAAAACGCTGAAATCACAATAAATATACTGAAAGGGGAAAAGGGTCCTAAGAGGGATATAGTATTACTCAATGCCTCAGCCGCGATTGTTGCTTCTGGAAAGGCAAAGGATCTAAAAGAAGGGATTGCGATTGCAGAAAGGTCAATAGATTCAGGTGCAGCACTCAGGAAACTTGAGGGGATAAAGAAAGTAGCCAGTGGCCTGAGATGAAACATTTAATGCAAAATTAGCAATTAGCATTTAAAATTTAAAATGTGCAATGCTAAATGGTAATTTTAAAATGACCATGATTCTCGACGAAATAGTAAAAAGGAAAAGGGAGAAGTTAAAGGAGGTCAAAATAGAAATCCCGCTGAGTGATATTAAGGAAAAGGTAAAAGACCTCTCTGAAACCAGAGATTTTAAGAAAGCAATTAAGAGAAAGAAGGGTGAGGCTTTAAAACTTATTGCAGAGATAAAAAAGGGATCACCATCAAAAGGTATCATCATGGAGGATTTTGATCCTGAAAGAATTGCATTGACCTATGAAGAAAAGGGAGCATCTGCTATCTCTGTTCTTACTGAGAGCGATTTCTTTTACGGGAGTCTTTCAGACCTGAGGACTGTAAGGAAGAAGGTTTCCCTCCCCATTCTCAGAAAGGATTTCATCTTTGACACATACCAGATCTTTGAGTCAAGGTTACATGGGGCAGATGCGATCCTTTTGATAGCGTCTATTCTCGAAAGGTCACAGACAGAAGATTTTATGGGTCTGGCAGCAGAACTCGGCATGGATTCTCTTGTTGAGGTACACAACCTGCAGGACCTTGAAAAGTCCCTTACGGTAGATGCAGAGATTATAGGGATTAATAACAGGAGCCTCGATACATTAAAGGTTGATATAGAAACAACCTTTAATATTATAAAGGATATACCTGAGGAGAAGATAGTTGTTAGTGAAAGTGGTATAAAAGAAAGGGGTGATGTGGAGAGGCTTGAAAAAGAAAGGGTGGATGCTATCCTAATTGGAACAGCATTTATGGAAGCAAAGGATATAGGTAAGAAGGTCGAGGAACTGTTAAAAAATAGTAGCAAGTAGAAAGTAGTCAGTAGTTAGGGGAAAATAATTTATTTTTTATCCTTAACTACTTGCTACTAACTACTTAACTACTTCCTAAAAGGAGGTCCCTATGGAAGTGATGAAAGTAGTACTCCCTGAAAAGGAAATACCGAAGAAGTGGTACAATATTCTGCCTGATATGCCGAATCCTCCGAAGCCGCCACTCAATCCAGCCACAAAAGAACCAATCGGACCTGATGCCCTCACTCCCATATTTCCGATGGCATTGATTGAGCAGGAAGTGAGTATGGAGAGATTTATTGAGATACCTGAAGATGTGATCAAGATCTATTCGCTATGGAGGCCAACACCCCTTCACAGGGCGAGAAGATTAGAGGAAGTCCTCAAAACCCCTGCGAAGATCTATTATAAGGACGAGGGGATAAGCCCTGCAGGAAGCCACAAACCTAATACCGCTGTTGCCCAGGCCTATTACAATAAGAAGGCTGGCATGAAGAGGATAGCAACAGAGACAGGAGCAGGTCAGTGGGGAAGCGCCCTTGCACTGGCAGGTGCCCTTTTCGGGCTTGATGTTACGGTATATATGGTAAAGGTAAGTTATAATCAGAAACCATATAGACGGATAGCAATGGAGACCTGGGGGGCAAGGGTTCTGCCAAGCCCGAGCAATGAGACTAATGCAGGGAGAAAGGCCCTCGAGGTATATCCGGATAATCCCGGGAGTCTTGGTCTTGCAATTAGCGAGGGCGTTGAAGATGCAGCTACCCATACTGATACAAACTACTCCCTCGGATCTGTTTTAAACCATGTTCTTCTCCACCAGACCATAATTGGGCTTGAGGCACAAATGCAGTTCGAAAAAATCGGTGATTATCCTAATGTGATCATCGGATGCTGCGGTGGAGGGAGTAACCTCAGTGGTGTAAGTTTTCCATTTGTAAGAGATAAGATCAATGGAAAGGATTTAAGGGTTATTGCAGTAGAGCCAGAATCATGCCCGACACTCACGAAAGGGGAGTTCAGGTATGACTTCGGAGATACTGCCCAGCTCACTCCGCTTCTTATGATGTATACATTGGGGCATGATTTCATTCCCCCTCCTATCCATGCAGGTGGGTTAAGGTATCATGGTGATGCGCCGATCATATGCCAGCTCTACAATGACGGGATCATAGAGGCAAAGGCATATTCCCAACTCCCTGTCTTTGAGGCAGCAATAACATTCGCGAGGGCTGAAGGCATAATCCCCGCACCGGAGACAGCCCATGCGATCAGGGCAGTAATTGATGAAGCCATAAAATGCAGGGAGGCAAAGGAACAGAAGACGATCTTCTTTAATATGAGCGGACATGGACTTCTTGATCTTGGCGCCTATGAGGCCTATCAGTCAGGGAAGCTCGAGGATTTTAAATATCCTGAAACTAAGATAAAGGAGGCGCTGGCAAGACTGCCGGTGATTTAATTGAAGGATGCAAGATGCATGATACAAGATACAGGATTTTCAGGTATCATGCATCATAAATCGTGAATCATGGTTAAAGTCAAGATCTGCGGTATAACCAATATTGAAGACGCCTTTGCTGCTATAGAGTTTGGTGCGGATGCCCTCGGATTTGTATTCTACAAGAAAAGCCCAAGGGATCTCGAAATTAAAGAGGCTAAAGAGATAATAGAAAAATTGCCTCCTTTTATTACAACTGTCGGCGTCTTCGCAGATGAGCCAATTCAGGAGATTGAAAGAATAGCTGATCACTGCAGCCTGAATATCATCCAGCTTCACGGTAATGAATCACAGGAGATCTGTAATTCTCTCAGATGCCGTGTAATAAAGTCCTTCCGGATAAGGGACTGGGACAGCCTTGAGCCGATCGCTAAATACAGGGTCTCTGCATATTTACTCGATACCTACACAGAAGATAAACTCGGAGGTACAGGACAGGTCTTTAACTGGGATATAGCACGTGAGGCAAAAAGGTTAGGAAGGATAATCCTTGCAGGAGGTCTTAACCCTGACAATGTGGAGATGGCTGTAAAACATGTCATGCCCTATGCCGTTGATGTAAGTTCTGGCATCGAGATGGAAGGAAACAAACGCAGAAAAGACCATGCCAAGATGAGACTCTTCATAGAAGTAGCAAAAGGTCTCTGGCGTATAGAATCAAAGAAGAGAAAAGAGATATGAGATTACCTGATAAAAAGGGTCACTTCGGCCCCTACGGGGGTAAGTTCGTCCCTGAGACCTTAATGCCTGCCCTCGAAGAACTCGAAGAGGCATATAAAAACTCAAAGAAGGATGCCCTCTTCCAGAATGAACTCCTCAATCTTCAGAAGACATATATCGGAAGACCTACCCCTCTTTATTTCGCAAAAAGATTAACAGAGAGATTAGGGGGTGCTAAGATATATCTCAAGAGAGAAGACCTCTGCCACACAGGTGCGCACAAGATCAATAACGCCCTTGCCCAGGCACTTCTTGCAAAGAGAATGGGTAAAAAACGTGTTATAGCTGAAACTGGAGCAGGTCAGCACGGAGTAGCTACAGCAACAGGTGCGGCCCTTATAGGTCTTGAGTGTGAGATATATATGGGAAGTGAGGACATGGAGAGACAGGCACTGAATGTCTTTAGGATGAAACTCCTCAGTGCAAAGGTTATAGAAGTTTCCATCGGTTCAAGGACGCTCAAAGATGCGATTAATGAGGCCCTTAGAGATTGGACGACTAATGTAAGGACTACCCATTATGTCATGGGGACTGTTTTTGGTCCCCATCCCTACCCTTTGATGGTCAGAGATTTTCAGTCGGTAATAGGTAAGGAAACAAGGACACAAATATTAAAGGCAGAAGGCCGCCTGCCGGATTATCTTGTCGCCTGCGTAGGCGGAGGAAGTAATTCCATAGGTCTTTTCCATGAGTTCCTCGAAGATAAGGATATTAAGATGATAGGCGTTGAGGCTGGAGGGCTCGGGATAGAGACAGGCAAGCACGCTGCCCGTTTTGCAGGTGGTTCATTGGGAGTATTCCAGGGGACAAAGAGCTATCTCCTTCAGGATAGTGATGGAAATGTCCTTCCAACGCATTCTGTCTCTGCAGGGCTCGATTATGCCTCTGTGGGTCCGGAACATTGCTATCTGAGAGATGAAGGCCGTATCGAGTATAGCTCTGTAACAGATGATGAGGCGCTTCGAGCCTTCGAGCTTTTGAGTGAAATAGAAGGGATTACTCCTGCCCTTGAATCAGCCCATGCAATTGCCGAGGTAATAAAACTCTCCCCTAAACTCCCGAAGGACAATATAATCATCATAAACCTATCAGGCAGGGGGGATAAGGATGTCCAGCATGTGGCTAAGATTAAGGGGATAGAGCTATGAAAAGTTCAAAGTTAAAAGTCCAAAGTTCAAAACTCAAAACATGAAAAGATCAAAGATAACGAAAACATTTATAAGACTTAAAAAGAAAGATAAGAAGGCTCTTATCCCCTATATCATGGCAGGTGACCCTGATATTAAGACAACAGAAGAGCTGATTCTCGAGATAGAAAGGTCGGGAGGAGATATAATCGAACTCGGAGTCCCTTTTACTGATCCCCTTGCCGATGGTCCAGTTATCCAGAAGGCACACTACAGGGCATTAAAGAATAAGGTAACATTAAAAAATATCCTCGATCTTGTTAAAAGGATTAGGGAGAAGACAACGATCCCCCTGGTCCTTATGACATATTACAACCCCATATTTAAACATGGTGATGAGGACTTCATAAAGGATGCCGTAACATCTGGAGTAGATGGAGTTATAATTCCAGACCTCCCCTTTGAAGAGGCAAGGGATTTTATAAAGACCTCAAAAATGAACGGTCTTGATACAATATTTTTATTAGCACCAACGAGCACCCCTGAGAGGATCAGTATGATAACAAATGCCTCGAGGGGTTTCATTTATTATGTCTCTATCACAGGAATTACAGGGGCAAAGATAGAGGGAATAGATCAAATAAAAAACTCTCTCGAGAAGATAAGGGAGGTCACTGATAAACCGATAGCAGTAGGTTTTGGAATCTCTACAGCAGTGGAAGCTAAGAAGATTTCAGAGTGGGCAGATGGTATAATCATCGGTAGCGCCATCGTGAGGGTTATCGAAGAAAACCTTGGAAGTCCATCCATAGTCGATAAGGTTGGGGAATTTGTGAAAACCCTATCAGAAGGAATAAAGGAAGTTCAGAGTTCAGAGTTTGAAAAAAATCACAACTCTAAACTCTTAACTCCAAACTCATAACTGATTAAGGTATGGCCTGGTTTAAAAAAGATAAAATCCAGAAAGAAAAGACACCTGCTAAAAGGGTCAAGATCCCTGAAGGGGCCTGGGTCAAGTGTGACAATTGCAAGGAAATCGTATATAAAAGGGAAGTAGAAAAGTCCCTCAAGGTATGCCCCAAATGCAACTATCATTTCCGTATCTCTGCTAAGGAGAGAATAGACTTACTCATTGATGAGGGAACATTCTTAGAAATGGATAAAAACATCTCCTCAAAAGACCCGCTGAACTTTAAGGACATCGTGAAATACAGGGATAGGCTCAGGGAATCTGAAAGAAAGACAGGTAAGAAGGATGCTATGACTACAGGAGAGGGCAGAATAAACGGTTACCCTGTAGTCCTGGCTGTCCTTGACTTCTCTTTTATGGGTGGTAGCATGGGCTCGGTAGTGGGTGAAAAGATTTTCAGGTCAGCAGAAAAGGCTATAGAAAAGAACATTCCCCTCATTATCGTCTCGTCTTCAGGCGGGGCAAGAATGCAGGAAGGGATACTATCACTCATGCAGATGGCAAAGTCAGCAGCTGCCATAGCCCGATTGGAAGAGGAAAAAATCCCCTATATCTCTATCCTTACTGATCCTACCTTTGGTGGTGTGACCGCGAGCTTTGGCATGCTGGGGGATATAATAATAGCAGAGCCCAGATCTCTGATAGGTTTTGCAGGTCCGAGGGTTATTGAACAGACCATTAAACAGACCCTCCCCGAAGGTTTTCAGAGGGCAGAGTTCTTACTTGATCACGGAATGATAGATTTAATCGTTGAAAGGAAAAACCTCAAAGATACTCTGACGAAGATTCTTTCATTTTTTATGGATAAAGGCTGAGGTTAAGTATTTATGATTCCCTATAAGGATGATAATCCTACAATCCGTTTTCCTATTATTACTATAATTTTAATCGTTATAAACACCATTGTCTTTTTATTTCAGATATCTTCAGGCGATGATTCTAATGCTGTTGTATACACTTATGGTGTCATTCCTTATCGCCTCTTACATGGGAATGAAGTAATGGGTACTCCTATTGCAGTCAACCTCCTCACAGCAATGTTCCTTCATGGTGGATTTCTCCACTTAGCAGGGAATATGCTTTACCTCTGGATATTCGGTAACAATATTGAGGACAGATTGGGGATATTAAGATTTATCATCTTTTATCTACTCTGTGGAGTGATCGCCACTTATGCCCATGCCCTTTCTGATCCATCTTCAATGTTGCCTATGATCGGGGCAAGTGGTGCCATATCAGGAATCATAGGTGCCTACCTTGTTTTATTTCCCAGGGCAAAAATTCATACACTAATCTTTTTTGGATTCTTCATACAGGTAATAAAGGTCCCTGCTGTCATAGTTATAGGTTTCTGGATAGTATTACAGTTTATAAGCGGACTCCTGAGTAAAGGCTTGTATGGAGGTGGCGGTGGGGTTGCCTGGTTCGCACACATAGGAGGATTTCTTGCTGGGGTTATCCTTATAAAATTATTTCTTATAACAAAGAGACTTTAACCTTGTTTCAAGAGAATTCAATATGAGAACGATACTTGTTGCCCATAATGGAGAGGTTACCAGAAAAACCATGGAGGCTATCCTGAAAGAGGGAGGATATGAAGTAGTAACAGCCTCTGATGGCATTGAGGCAATGGCAAGAATTGAGAAGGAAATGCCTTTTTTGGTTTTACTCGATGTAGCCATTCCAAAGATATATAGCTTCGAACTCTGTAACAGGATCAAAAGTATGCATGAAACGAAAGGAATTCTGGTTATTCTTATTGCATCTACATACGATGCCACAAGGTATAAAAGGGAGCCTGTATCACTCTACGGTGCAGATGATTATATAGAGACTCATCATATCAAAAACAGCCTCCTCGATAAGATAAGAAAATTGATAGAGAAGAATGAAAAAAACATAGGCCCTGCATAACCTATGAATCAAGTTCATTGTTGACATCAATACCTATACCATTTTATAGTGATATTTACGGGGCGTAGCGCAGCCTGGTAGCGCACACGGTTCGGGACCGTGGTGTCGAAGGTTCAAATCCTTTCGCCCCGACCATATTGATTCAGTGTCCAGAGGTTAGATTATTTTTTATCTTATACCTTCGAACTTAGAACATTTAACTATCAATCGAGGTTAGACTTGAGAAGAACAATTATCGGTGTAATCGGATCCGGGGAGTGTTCCAAGGAGATTGCTACAACAGCTATGGAAGTAGGCCGAGAAATAGCCAGAAAAGGTGGACTTCTGCTCTGCGGTGGTCTCGGAGGTGTTATGGAGGCTGCCTGTAAAGGTGCTAAGGAGGAAGGTGGGATAACTATAGGAATCCTCCCTGGAGACAATACCGATGAGGCAAATCGTTATATAGATATCCCTATCGTCACAGGAATTGGTTATGCAAGGAATATCATAATAGCAAAGTCCTCTGATATACTCATTGCTGTTTCAGGGGGTTATGGAACACTTTCAGAGATAGCCTTTGGGCTTACTCTTAATAAAAGGATTATAAGCATCGGCTCATGGGAATTAGATGAAAGTATAATCAGGGTGAGTACTCCTAAAGAGGCGGTGGAGAAAGCCTTCGGAATATTATCTGAGGTCTGATAAATTTATGGCTTCATTTAGAGAAGATAAAGAATTTATTAATCCTCCTTCAGGGTCTGAATCAGAAGAAGAGATTGACATTTCCACAGGACCCTGCGGGCTGGATGAAGAACCTGAACTTGATTCAGGAGAAGAAGGGGAAGAAAAGGCTTCCTACGAAGGAGGGCCTGATGCCTTGAAACTCTATCTCAAAGAGATAGGGATGTCTCCCCTTCTGTCTAAAGAGGAAGAGATGGAAATAGGCAAAAGGATAAGTGAAGGGGATAAGGAAGCAAAACAGAGGATGATTGAGGCTAACCTGAGACTCGTGGTAAGTATCGGGAAAAGGTATATAAACAGAGGACTTCCCCTGCCTGATATAATAGAGGAAGGAAATCTGGGTTTAATCAAAGCAGTAGAAAAATTCAAATATGAGAAGGGTTATAAATTCAGCACCTATGCCTCTTGGTGGATAAGACAGGCAATCGAGCGGGCACTGGTAAACCAGTCAAGCATGATAAGGGTACCTGTCCATATCTCTGACTCTATAAAAAACTATATCAAGGCTGTCAGGGATCTCGTACAGAGATTCGGCAGAGAACCTACTGCGGAGGAGATAGCTGAAAGGATGAAGACAGCCGTTGAACAGGTAAGGGATTTGCAGCAGTTAATCAGGAGGATATATTCTTTAGACACACCTCTGGGAGATAAAGAAGGAGGATCGCTTAAGGACATCATAGAGGATCTTACTTCACAGTCTCCTGCTCAAATAACTGAAGAATTAGAAAGGCATAAGCTGATAGTCAACTGGTTACAACTGCTCTCTGAAAACGAAAAAAGGGTGATATTATTGAGGTTTGGACTTGAAGACGGAGAGCCAAAGACACTCGAGATAGTAGGTCAGATCTTTGGCGTTACAAGGGAGAGGGTGAGGCAGATAGAATATTCAGCCCTCAATAAACTGAGATTTCTTCTTAAAAAGAGAAAGGTTAAACCAGAGACTATACTATAGGAGGGAAATATGTTGGATCTGAAATCGAAGATAAGGGATATACCTAATTTCCCTAAGGAAGGTATTATTTTTAAGGACATAACTACACTTTTAAAAGACCCGGAGGCATTCAAGAAGGCGATAGATAAGATTGCCTCTTTCTATCAGGATGAAGGAATAGAGAAGGTTATCGGTATAGAGTCAAGGGGTTTTATCCTTGGTGCCCCTGTTGCCTTTCGACTCGGGGCTGGCTTTGTGCCTGTCCGTAAACCAGGGAAACTCCCGAGCGACATCTATGAGGCTAAATATGAACTTGAGTATGGCACAGATACCCTCACCATCCATCAGGATGCATTAACCCCTGGACAGAGGGTTCTTTTAGTCGATGATCTTCTTGCTACAGGTGGAACTATTTCAGCTACTATAGAACTTGTAAAGCTTCTTGGAGGTTTAATTGTGGGTATAGCCTTCCTCGTTGAACTCGCAGAACTCAGGGGGAGAAACCACCTCGATGGATACAATGTCCTCTCATTGATAACATACTAACAACTTGCAACTTGCAACTTTTATTATGTGCCCCTGTAGCTCAGTTTGGACAGAGCAGAGGTTTCCTAAACCTTGTGTCGGGTGTTCGAGTCACCCCAGGGGCACCAGAAATTAAACCAAATATCTTGACAGTTTTATAAGGAATATGTTAAAAAAATCTGGAGGTGTAAATGTTAGCAGTTATTGAAACAGGCGGCAAACAATATAGAGTGGCTCCGGGTGATCTCCTCAAGGTAGAAAGGTTAGATGCCAAGGAAGGCGATACAGTAGAGATTCAAAAAGTCCTTGCCATAGGTGAAGGCAAAGATATTTCGGTCGAAAAGTCAACCCTTGACAAGGCAAAGGTTCTTGCTGAGGTTGTTTCTCATGGAAAATCGGATAAGGTTACTGTTTTTAAGATGAAGAGGAGAAAAAACTACAGGAAAACAAGGGGACACAGACAGCTTTTTACCCAAATAAGAGTTAAAGAGATTAAAGTAGGAGGTAAGAAATATGGCACATAAGAAAGGTGTCGGAAGTTCAAGAAACGGAAGGGACAGCGCAGGCCAGAGGCTTGGTGTAAAAAGATACGGAGGTCAAATTGTGAGTGCAGGAAGTATACTTGTTCGACAGAGAGGAACAAGAATCCATCCGGGTCTGAATGTCGGGAGAGGTAGTGACGATACCCTTTATGCAAAGATTGATGGTATTGTGAAATTCGAAAACGGAAGGAACAGAACAAGGGTCAGCGTATACGCCCCCTTATAAGTATCCATGATACAGGATGCATGATGCATGATTTTTAAACTTTTATCATGTATCGTGCATCAAACACCTCAGCAATTTTAATCCCCGAATTTTCTAATACTCCCTACCAAAATTTCCTGTTCTGACCAAAAAATATTCTATTGCCTTTTTATAGGTATTGGATTATCTTTTATCTAAATTGAGATTGCATCGTCGTCTCGATAAATCGGTACTCCTCGCAATGACGCAATAAGTGCTAACCACCTCGATTGTGTCATTCTGAGCGTTAGCGAAGAATCTCATTTTTATATATGTTCGCCGACCAGGTAAAGATCTTTGTGAAGGCAGGTGATGGTGGAAAGGGCTGCATAAGCTTCAGAAGGGAGAAGTATGTCCCTAAGGGAGGGCCTAATGGCGGTGATGGCGGAAAGGGAGGAGATATAATCGTGAGGGCCACAGAGGATCTCAATACGCTGCTTGATCTCAAATATCATCTCCATTACAGGGCAAAGAGAGGTGAACATGGTAAGGGAAAGAATAAACACGGGAAGGATGGACCTGCTATTATTATCCATGTCCCTGTTGGAACCGTAGTTAAAGATTTCAATACCGGTGAGATCTTGTCAGACCTTACAGAGGAAGGGATGGAGGTTATTGCGGTTAAAGGTGGAAGGGGTGGTAAAGGTAATGCCTTCTTCGTAACCTCTACAAGGCAGGCACCAAGATTCGCCCAGCCTGGTGAGGAAGGTGAAGAAAAATGGTTGCTATTAGAACTGAAATTGATAGCAGATGTGGGTCTTATCGGGATGCCGAATTCAGGGAAATCCACTCTTATATCTGCAATATCTTCTGCAAGACCGAAGATAGCAGACTATCCATTCACAACCCTTTCACCTGTACTCGGTGTGGTCAGACATGGTGACTTAAAAAGTTTTGTTGTAGCAGATATCCCCGGCCTTATCGAAGGGGCACATAAGGGTGCTGGACTTGGCTTTCAGTTTTTGAGGCATGTGGAGAGGACTTCCATCCTTGCTCATCTTGTTGATGTATCGGAAGATAGCCCTGGGGATCCGATCGAGAATTTTAAAATCATAAATAGAGAACTCGGTCTCTACGATCCATCCCTTGTAGAAAGACATCAGGTTGTAGTAGCCAATAAGATAGATGTCATGGGAAAAGGTGACAAACTTCCCCGCCTGAAGAAATTCTGTGAGGAATCAGGATACAGGATTTTCCCTATCTCTGCCATAACTGGAAAAGGGATAAACGACTTACTTTCCTATTTTTCGATTAAGGTTGAAGGATTAAGATCGAAGACTAAGGGTCAAGCCCAGCAAATAGAAAGGATCTGGACCTGATGGAGAACATAAGGGAAGAATTAATAAAGTCCGCTAAAAGGGTAGTGATAAAGGTAGGGAGCACTGTCCTCGCTTCTAAGGAAGGTATAAACCAGAGTAGGATTGATTCCTTAGCAGAAGAGATAAGCAATATAGATAAAGAGGTGGTGATTGTATCATCAGGGGCTATTGCTGCAGGGATGGGAAGGCTTTCTTTGGTTGAAAGACCAAAGGAAATAAAAATGAAGCAGGCAGTAGCAGCAGTTGGTCAGAGCCGCCTCATGTGGGCATATGAGAAAAGTTTTGAGACCTATGGAAAGAAGGTTGCCCAGGTTCTTCTCACAAGGGAAGACCTTTCGGAAAGGAGACGTTACCTCTATGCCAGAAATACAATCGAAACCCTCATAGGTTTAGGTGTAATACCTGTAATAAATGAGAATGATACCGTTGCTGTTGATGAGATTAAGTTTGGTGATAATGATACACTCGCAGTCATGGTCACAAATCTCCTCCAGGCAGATCTTTTGTTAATCCTCTCTGATGTGGATGGGCTTTATACATCAGACCCGCGATCTAACTCCGATGCCAGACTTATAGACCTCGTAACAGACATAACATCTCAGATTGAGGCGATAGCAGGTAAAAGTTCTACTATAGAAGGTACAGGCGGTATGTTCTCAAAGGTTCAGGCAGCAAAAAGGGCATCTGCTATGGGTGTATCTTCTGCTATTATTAATGGTACAAAGCATGGATCTATCCATGGTTTCTTCGAATATAAAAATATAGGCACCCTTTTCTCGACAGGCAAAAACCGTCTATCTCTGAGAAAACACTGGATCGCTTATACAGCAAGGTCTAAAGGAATCCTGATTATAGACGAAGGTGCTAAAAGGGCTATACTCACAAAGGGGAAGAGCCTTCTCCCTTCAGGTATAACAGCAGTTGAAGGTAGATTCGGTGTGGGTGATGCAGTAAGCTGTGAGGATGAATCAGGGAAGAAAATCGCCAAGGGGATTATTAATTATTCTTCGGAGGATCTCAGTAAGATCAAAGGCATGAAAAGTTCTGAGATAGAGACAATTCTCGGATATAAATACGACGATGAGGTAATACACAGGGATAATATGGTGATACTATGAGGTAAATCCTAATTTACTGTCCCAAACAGTTTTTTATACTACTATTTCTGTCATTCCCGCCCCTGCTTTCGCGGGGGTAAACTCCAGCAGAATTCATGTCTTTTCTATTAAAAATGTCATTCCGCACTTGCCTGTCCTGAACTTGATTCAGGGATGCGGAATCCAGTTCCTTTAAGTCTTGCTGGATTCCTGCTGGAGTTTACCCCGTATCCCCAATCAAGTTGAGGACAGGCTTGATACGGGGCAGGAATGACGAAAAAAATGGGTAGGGGCGACTTTAGTCGCCCACTTTAAAAGGGAGGCTAAAGCCCCCGCTACCCCTCTTACCCTTTCTGCTTATTAGACCCTCCTCACCTCAAAGGAACCAGTTTCTGTCCCGGCTGTCCAGGTTCCTGAAATTCTGTTTCCATCATCACTAATAGTTCCTGTCACATTGACTTGAGATAGAGACTCTGGAGGGGTGAAAGAAATTTGTAAGGTTCTATCAGAGAAAGACCCACTGGTAATGTTAAAGGTCTCAGTTTCTGACTGCACTGTACCTGTTACAACATTTCCACTTTGAGTCAAATTCAGAGTTATTGTCTCTCCGGGTGGCATACTACCACCACTTACTGTCCCAGTCCAGGTCCCAGTAACATTGTAAGTAGTAGTCGGCCCTGTCGTACCTCCTCCACCACTGTCACAGCCAAAGAATAAAGTGGACAAACCTAATAATAAGAAAATTATAAATGACCTCATTTTATTAGTCTCACCTCCTTTCAAATAAAAAGGGCGTTTTCCTATCTTCTTGGCTTTTTATTACCGTAATAGTTATAATTTGGTCTTAATAATGACTCTGATAGGTATAATAATATACCCAATAGTTTAAGTATGTCAATATATTTTATTGCATTGGTGCATTTACAAACCTCCCATCTTAAAGCCATGATTATGGGAGGAATAATGAACAAAAAGGAGTTGATAGGTAGGCGAATTCAGGAATTACGAAAGAAACATGGACTTTCTCAAGAAAAGGTCGCAGAGAAGGCTGACATAAGCCCGAATTATCTTAGTCGGATTGAATGTGGCAAAGAAAACCCTACCCTCGACATGTTTATAAAAATTGCCGATGCCCTTGAGGTAGAGATGTTGGAGATTTTTGATTTCGAGCATATTGTAAGTCATAAAGAGCTTAAAGAAGCCATGCAGAGTATTGCCAGAACCGCTGATGAATCTACCCTCCGCCTTGCCCTGAAGGTTATCAGGGCAATTGCGAGATAACTGCCCATATTTTTATCAAACATTCTTTTAAAATATGATAAAATATAAAACCGAGGAGGTGTTTAATGCCAAAAACCATTGAAGCAATTTATAAAGATGGGGTACTTCGACCTCTTAGTCCAATAAAAGGTTTGAAAAAACATCAAAAGGTTGCTATAACGATCGAGAAGCCTTTAAAGAAAAAACACCCTTTTAAGGGGCTCTGCGGAATACTTCCTGATGATGATGCCGAAGAAATGCTAAGAATAGTTGAAGAAGAATTCGAAAAAGTAGACATCAATGAGTGGTAAAATTGCCCTCGATACAGATATCTCCATAAGATTTTTAAACGGTGATAAAGTAATAGAGGACTTTCTATCAAAATATTCTGAAATATATCTACCTGTAATTGTTGTCGGGGAGCTAATTTTCGGTGCTTTGAATTCATCACATGTTGAACAAAATCTTGCAAGATATAAGAAACTAATTCAGAGGTCAAAGATTTTAGAAATAAAAGAAACTACCGCAACCACTTATGCAAAGACCAGATTATCCCTTAGAAAGAAGGGCAAACCAATCCCTGAAAATGATTTATGGATTGCATCTCTATGTATCGAGAATAAGATTCCTTTGATTAGTAAGGATGTACATTTCGAGAATATAGACAATCTTACGCTTAAATATTTTTAATTTGTAAAGAAGGATTAATTTCGAGGAGGAGATATCTTGGATATTAAATCTTATGTAACAGAGAAGGCTCGAAGGGCAAAGAAGGCATCGAGGGTTCTTGCAAACCTTTCCACAAAGGTTAAGAACGATGCCCTGATCGCTATGGCTGAAGAGATAGAAAAGAAAGCAGAAGAACTCATAAAGGAAAACAGGAAAGATATAGAATCTGCCGAAAAGAAGGGCCTTTCAAAGGCGATGATAGACAGGCTTACCCTTAATCCGAAGCGGATCAAAGAAATGTCAGAAGGACTGAGGGAAGTAGCCCAGCTTCCAGACCCAGTTGGAGAGATAATAAAAATCTGGAGGAGACCTAATGGTATGGAGGTCGGAAGAATGAGGGTTCCCATAGGCGTGATCGGGATCATCTATGAGGCAAGACCTAATGTCACTGCCGATGCCACAAGCCTCTGTATGAAGGCAGGAAACGCTGTAATACTCAGGGGTGGGTCTGAGGCAATAAATTCAAATAAGGCAATCGTGTCAATACTCTCTAAGGCTGCCGAGAAGGCAGGAGTCCCGGGTGATGCAATAACATTTATCGACAACCCTGACAGGCAGGCAGTAAATGAGATGCTTAAACTCGAAGAAGTCATAGACTTAATAATACCGAGGGGAGGTGAGGGTCTTATAAGGGCTGTTGTCGAAAATTCAAAGATACCTGTCATAAAGCATTATAAAGGGGTATGCCATGTCTATGTGGATAGTGATGCAGATTTAAAGATGGCAGAAGATATATGCTTTAATGCAAAGGTACAGAGGCCGGGGACATGTAATGCGATGGAGACGATGCTTGTTCATAGAGATATCGCCAAAAACTTCCTTACAGGAATGGTCAAAAGATTAAAGGATGCAGGCGTGGAACTAAGGGGGTGCAAAGAGACTTTGAAGTTATTTCCTGATATGAAGAAAGCCTCTGATGACGACTGGTACAATGAATACTTAGACCTCATCCTTAATATAAAGATCGTGAAGAATCTCGATGATGCCATGGATCATATAGCCACCTATGGTTCTCAGCATTCGGATGCGATAGTCACAAACAATCACCAGAAAGCGATGCGGTTTCTCAGGGAGGTGGACTCCTCTGCTGTATTCGTTAATGCATCAACAAGGCTTAATGACGGTTTCCAGTTCGGTCTTGGCGCAGAGATAGGTATATCCACTACAAGGATACATGCGAGGGGACCGATGGGTCTTGAGGAGCTCACATGTCCAAAATTCATAGTCTTCGGAAACGGACAGTTAAGGGAATAACATAACTAACATAGTAAATGTTTTTGTCATTGCGCGGGCGAAGCCCGTGGCAATCTCATTTTCTTTTCGTCATTCCTACGAAAGTGGGAATCCAGATGCCGTCCTCGTGAAACTTGTCCCAGAAGATCTCAATCGGGGAACTAGGAAGCAAACTTGTCCCCGCGAGGCGGGGAACCAGCTAAGGTTATAGATTCCCGTTTTCGCGGGAAACCCTGGATGCCCGATTAATAACTTCGAGCATGACGGATAAAACGGATTGGATTCCTGCTATAGTTTGTCCCTTTATTTAATATGTTTTTTTAATATGGCTGGCAATCTCTACATAGTCTCCACCCCAATCGGAAACCTCGAGGATATCACACTCAGGGCGATCAGGGTTCTTAAAGAAGCAGGTGTCATCGCTGCTGAGGATACAAGACATACAAGGAAACTCCTCAGCCGATATGACATCCACATTCCTCTCACAAGCTACCATGACCACAATAAATACGAGAAGGCTGAAATCCTTATCGCAAAGATGAAAGAGGGGGTAGATATCGCCCTTGTCTCTGATGCAGGGACACCGGGGATCTCCGACCCTGGCTATTATCTTATAAAGAGAACAATAGAGGAGGGGATAAGGATTATACCGATACCCGGGACTACCGCTTTTACTACCGCACTTTCTATATCCGGACTATCTACAGATCGGTTTTCCTTCATAGGGTTTCTCCCCAAAAAAAGGACTGCGAGGGAAAAGACCCTTAAGACCCTTTCAACAATCGAGCATACCCTTATCCTCTACGAATCACCTTATAGAGCCCTTAAGACCCTCAATGAGATAAGGGAGATATTCGGTGAGAGGAAGGTTTCTGTAGCAAGGGAATTGACAAAGATCCACGAAGAGATGATAAGGGGGACAGTATCAGAGGTAATAGATAAGTTAGGGGCTCGTCCAAAGGGTGAGATTGTCATTGTTATTGAGGGTAAAGTTAATGATGCTTGATTACGCCGATTTTAGAATATGATTACACAGAAATGTCATTATAATGCAATTCTCCAGCTTGACTGGAGAATCCAGAGAATATGGAAAAGAGTTTTTATGTTTACATATTAGCGAGTAAGCGAAATGGCACTTTGTATGTTGGAGTGACCTCTGATTTGATAAAGCGTGTTTGGGATCACAAGAACAAATTAGTAAAAGGATTTACTAAGAAATACGGTGCAGACAAACTTGTCTATTACGAACAATGTCGAGACCCAGAAAGTGCAATTAAGAGAGAGAAAAGGCTGAAAAATTACAATCGCAAGTGGAAATTAGAACTTATTGAGAAATCGAATCCTGATTGGAGAGATTTGTATGAAGATTTAATAACTGGATTCCCCGATCAAGTCGGGGAATGGCATTAGTTGTTGGTCTGGTATAACACTATTATTACTTTCGTCATTCTCTGGCTTGACCAGAGAATCCAGAGCAAAGGAAAGAAGGAGGTAAAAGATGAAACTTAGACCTTGGGCACTCGGGGTTTCTATAGGGATAGTATGGGGAGGATCGATATTCATTACGACATTTATATCTTACTACACTGGATATGCAAAGGAATTTCTGGAGGTTCTTGCTGTCTCTATATATCCAGGCTATGAGATCACCCCTGCCAGAAGTTTTTTGGGATTGTTATACGGATTCCTCGATGGCCTCCTGAGCGGGGCACTGATAGGGTGGTTATATAATAAACTAACTAAGAGTGATACTGAATGATACAGGCACCAAGACAGAGTATTCCTGGTTTTAATGTATTATAAGTCTCTCCTCATCCCCTTAACCCAGAATCCTTGTTATCTCTTTTCTGAGGATCTCCTTATCGATAGGTTTTGCGACAAAACCATCGGCAATCAAATCATGTTCCTCCCTTGCCTTTTTCCAGTCATCAAAGGCGCTCGTTGCTATGACAGGTATATTCTTTGTCTCGGTGTATTCCTTCAGTTTTTTTGAGAATTCGAATCCTGTCATGTAGGGCATCATCACATCTGTGATTATCAGGTCAAAATATGGGTCCTCTGCAAGGATTTCGAATGCTTCATCACCATCGTTTGCCAATACTGTCTCGAAATCCATAGATATAAGAATCGCCTCAAATATTTTCCTGCTCTTACTATCATCGTCAACGATAAGCACCCTCTTAGACATTATCTTTCCTCTATCCTATCCAGACCGTCTTCTTAAAATCCTTTATACCTTCAACGATGTGGTTTGTTGTGCCCCGATGTCCTACCTTGAGTTCTGGTTCAAGATTATAATGTTTAAGGCATGTCCCACAGGAGTATATCTCAACACCCATCGCCTCTATATCTTTGAGTAAAGGGATTATCTCTGTATCGGTTGTTGTAAGCTTCACGCCTGCATTAAGAAAAAATATCGTGTGGGGTATCTCTTTTGTAACTTTCATCGTCTCAAAAAAACCCTTTATCAGAATCTTTCCAAGTCCCTCCTCCTTGCCCAGGGCATCCGTCCCGACAATAAGCAAGATATCCTTTTCTGTTTCTTTCTTTAACGCAGAACTCTGAACTCCTAACTCCGAACCTGTTTCATATGGATACCCCTTCACGAGCCTCACCCTCCAGTAATTATCTATCTTCTCTGTCTCTGCATAGAGGGAGTTCTTTGAGGCAAACCTCGAAAGGTTCTTAACCGCCGCTTCATTATCGACAAGGACATCCACCATGCCCTCTCCTATCTTAGATATCTCCTCTTCAGCCATCATCACAGGCTTGGGACATCCAAGCCCCCGTGCATCGATGAGCATAAAATACCCCTCTCTAAAACTCACATTTCTTCAAAATCTTTATAGAAAATTATAAATCATCCCTCTCTCAAAGTTCAATAGTTATTATTGATAGATTAAATAATATATATAGAGAATATCTTTTAGTTTATATATAATAATCCCATTATGAAGAAGATATTGGTTGTTGATGACGACAATGAAGTGAAAGATGTCCTATTGGAGATGTTAGAGAAAAACGGATTTTCCCCGATAGGTGCTTCAGGTGGTAGGCAGGCTATAGATATTTTCAATAAGGATATCCCAGATGCAGTACTCCTCGATCTCAGGATGCCTGACATGGATGGCATCGAGACAATGAAAGAACTTAAAAAGATAGACCCTGATGTCCCTATTATCATAATAACCGCCTATGGAGATATCCCCACAGCAGTTGAGGTTATTAAACTCGGCGCCTATGATTTTTTAGTCAAACCAATTAAGACCGATATACTTTCTGTAATACTTAAAAGGGCGATAGAAAAGCTTGAGTTAAAGAGGGAAGTAAAACGTCTCAACACCGCTTTTACAGCATCCCTTGAATACATGTTTGGAAGAAGTCAGATTATGAAGGAGATTATAAAACAGATATATCAGGTTTCACAGAGTGCTTTTTCTACACTCCTTGAGGGTGAAACGGGGACAGGAAAATCCTTCGTAGCAAGTATTATACACAACCTGAGCAAAAGGGCAGAGAAGCCATTTGTGAAGGTAGATATAGGCACGATTCCTGATACACTTATAGAAAGCGAACTCTTTGGTTATGAGAAGGGTGCATTTACAGGTGCTGAAAAGAAAAAGATGGGTTTCTTTGAAATAGCCGATGGCGGCACTATCCTCATAGAGGAACTGGAGAACATTCCTCCTTCTATACAGGGTAAGCTCCTGAGCGTAGTAGAAGAAAAGAGTATCTATCACCTCGGAAGCACCAGCCCGACAGATATTGATGTCCGTATTATCTCATCAACTAACATGGATGTAAGGCAGGCCCTAAAGGATAAGAGGCTCAGGGAAGACCTCTTTTTTCGCCTCAGTGAATTCATGATAAGTCTTCCACCACTGCGGGAACGGTTAGAAGACTTACCTTTTCTTGCCCAGAGATTCCTTGAAGATTGTTCCTCAGAACTTGGGAAAGATATAAAGGAGATTTCCGATAATGCGATGAAACTATTGCTCGGATACCACTGGCCTGGCAATGTGAGAGAGCTTAAGAATGTTATTAAAAGGGCGGCACTACTTTCCTACAATGATGTAATCCTGCCTGAACATATAGAATTTTTATCCCTGGATAAAACTGATGATAAAAAGCCTTCCTCTCTTTTACCGCTTAAGGAGCTTTCCGCATTCGTTGTAAAGGATGCTGAGAGTAATGCTATAAGGCGAGCACTGAGAATTACAGACGGAAATAAATCAAAGGCAGCATTATTACTCAAGATAGATTACAAGACCCTCCTTACAAAAATAAAGGAATATGGTATTCGGTGATAAATAAGGAAATCATTCCATAATTATGGAATGATTTCCTTATTCCCTTTCTCTTCATCCTTTAATTAGTCCTTTAAAAATCAAATTGTTATAGCTATAAACTACCTGGCATCCTTTTTGCTACTGCTTTAATGAATTATCCTGAGGCAGAGTCCGCAGGGTATCAAAATTATTAAATACCCTTCAATTCGTCATTCCTGCGTAAGTCTATGACCCGTCCGTAGGATCCTGTGGATGGGTCACGACCCATAGGGCAGGAATCCAGAAATAAAGATACTGGATTCCGCATCAAGTGCGGAATGACAGGAGTAAGGTAACCCTGTAGCAAGACTACAGGGAATATCAAGTTAAAACTAATACTATTTAAACTTTTGAATAATAAAGAGGACGAAATAGATGATTAAAATGGGTATTAAGGTCAAGCTTATAATCCTGGTTCTAATAGCTGCCCTGCCATTATTTACTACCAGCCTTTACCATGAGTTCAAAAATCTACGAAGTGCCAGGAGTGATGCACAGAAGTGGATCCTCCATCAGGCACACATGGTCTCTATTGAAATGGATACCTTTCTCAATGGAAGTGAGCGACTCCTCATAGCCCTGTCCGAGATCCCGGAGATAAAGAATCAGGAGTGGAAGAAGTGCAGAGATATTTTTTCGAGGCTCAAGCCCCAGTATCCCTATTACGAGAACATATTTGTAATAGACAGTAAAGCCTGGATTCATTGCTCTGCAGTTCCTCAGGAGAAACCCACTTATGCCGGAGACCGCTCTTATTTCAAGGAGGTGATGGAGACCGGGAGATTCACAGTCGGTGAAGTGCAGATTGGCCGTATAACCGGCAAACCGGTTATAGTCATCGCCTACCCTGTTAAGGACTATTCGGACAGAAAGATAGGAATGGTCGGTGCAGCCATCTCTCTGATTAGAGTGAAGGAAATCTTCGATCACCTGCAGCTAAGAGAAAATGAGGTGGTGACTCTGATAGACCAGAAAGGAAGAATTATTACTAGTTCATCAGAGCCTGAAACCCTGACTCGTAAAGATGTAAGCGAACAGAAGTGGTTTAAGGAGATTGTCAGGAAAGGAAGCGGAACTTTTGAGTTGGAGTATCTCGGTGTAGAGAGGCTGACCGCTGTTTCCTCCCCTTCAAAAGTAAAATGGTATGCATCCGTAAGTGTTCCATCCGAAGAAATCTTTTCTCCAATACGGAAGGGTATCCTGCGTAGCATATCTTTCAGCCTTCTCATATTAGTTTTAGCACTCGCTATATCATGGTTGTTCGGCACCCGTATTGTCTCTCCACTTTCAAGGCTTGCTCATGGAGCGAGAGAGCTGAGTGCAGGCAGGCTGGGTATAAAGGTTGAGGTCAGGACAGGAGATGAACTTGAAGATCTGGCAGGGAGTTTCAATCAGATGAGCGCCGAGATAAAGGAGAGGGAAGAGGCCCTGCGGGAAGGTGAGGAGCGTTTCCGCTCCCTTGTGCAATCAGCCGTTGACGGGATCATCTCTGCTGACAGCAGTGGGAAAATCATATCCTGGAACAGGGGAGCGGAAAATATCTTCGGCTATGCAGAGGAAGAGGTGATTCTTAAGCCTTTAACCATTCTGATGCCTGAGCGTTACAGAGAGGCTCATCAAAAAGGGTTTGAGAGGATGCATTCAACAGGGAAGTCCCGCATAGCTGGAAAGGTAATAGAGTTATACGGTCTCAGGAAAGACGGAGGCGAATTCCCCTTAGAGATTTCCCTCTCCCTTTGGAAGTTTCATGAGGAGACCTTTTGCACTGCCATAGTTCGCGACATCACTGAACATAAGAAACTCGAGGAACAATTCCGTCATGCCCAGAAGATGGAGGCGATTGGTCAGCTTGCAGGTGGCATTGCCCATGACTTTAACAATATGCTGAATGCAATAATAGGGTTTGGAAGCCTCATGGAGATGAATATGAATGATGATGACCCTAACAGGGCACATCTAAAAGAGATACTCAGTGCAGGAGAAAGGGCAACCCATCTCACAAGGGGTCTGCTTGCATACAGCAGGAAACAGATAATAGACCTGCAGTCTGAGAATCTGAATGAGATTATAAGGGCTGTAGAAAAATTTTTAAGGATGACTATAGGAGAGGATATAGAATTGAAGACGATACTTTCAGATAAGGACCTAATAGCAATGGTAGACAGCAGTCAGATCCAGCAGGTCATTATGAATATCGCAACCAATGCGAGAGATGCCATGCCTGATGGAGGAGAGTTAATCATTGAGACAGGGATTGTGCAGATGGATGAGGAATATATAAAGATGCATGGCTATGGAGAGCCAGGGTTTTATGCCTTAATATCCATAACAGATGCAGGCATAGGTATGGATGAAATAACTATGAAAAGGGTCTTCGAGCCCTTTTTCACAACAAAAGAGATAGGTGGTGGCACAGGTCTTGGCCTTTCAATAGTCTACGGCATAATAAAACAGCACGGTGGCTTTATCAATGTCTATAGCGAACCGGGCAGAGGGACGACATTTAAGATATATCTTCCATTTATTAAATCAGAGTTTGAAGAGGCAGGGACTATCAAGGAGATCGCTCCATATCCGGCAGGAGGAACAGAGATGGTACTTATAGCAGAGGATGATGAGGCAGTCAGGAAACTGATAAGGGATGTGCTTGAGAGATTCGGATATAAGGTCATAGCAGCAGAGGATGGAGAGGATGCGATAGAAAAGTTCAGGGAGAATAAAGAGGAAATCCGGCTCTTACTTCTTGATCTCATAATGCCCAGGAAAAGCGGAAAGGATGTTTATGAAGAAATAAAGGAGATAAAACCTGACATAAAGGCGATATTTCTGAGCGGGTATACAGCAGACATTCTCTTTAAAAGGGGAATACTCGCTGAGGGATTAGACTTTATCCACAAACCTGCCTCACCGAGAGAGATTTTAAGAAAGGTAAGAGAGGTGCTGGATTCAATCTGATTATAGTTTGAGCCTAAAAACATTTTTAGGTGATGTATATCCATTATGTTATAGATGTCATTCTGAACTTGTTTCTCTACGAGTCGTAGACAGGGTCCGTCTTTAAGATTCTGAAATAAATTCAGAATGACTGGTTACCGTTTACAACTGAAAATACTCTTTTACTAATTCGGGATAAACTAATGGGTTAAATAAAATATTTGTCATCAGGTAGCACTCATGGGTGCAGTAACAACCGTTTTTATGAATCGAATGAGTAACCCTTCTCGCCCCTTTGCTCTGCAATATCTCTCTTACATCATAATTATATTCCCTGAGATTCCCCATCTTCTTATTAAAGGATTCGCAGGGATAGACATCCCCTGTCTCGGTAAGTACCAGATTCAATCTCCCTGCATAGCAGGGGATCATCTTATGCCCTTCTCTTATTGTATTATATATAATTCTCCGCTGTAAGATGTCCTGAGATGCTTTTAACTTCGCTCCCCTGAATCTGTATATATGGGCAATCCTGTCCTTCAGATTCCCCTCCATCTCCTCGATCGTATACCTGTATTTCTCTATATCCACCTCTTTATAGCCACCATCTATATCTCCCCTCACCAATGAAACTGTATGTGTATTTATCCTTCTCATGCCATTAACAAATCTGATTATCTCTGACATATTATCCTGATTAGCCGAACAGAAGACCGTATTTATCCCGAGATCGAAATTCCTGTATTTATCGAGGAGACCAGAAAGCAGATTGTAAGTCTGTATTACCTTTTCAAAACTTCCTTTCACACCACGGAGTTCATCATGTAATCCATCAAGTCCATCAATAGATAGCTTTACAACAACGGTGCTCTTTTTACATTCTTTAAGTATTTCCTCTATATTTTTATAAATCACCTCCGGAAGAAGCCCATTAGTCGGATAAAGGATTATTGCAGGTTTATTATTTTCATAGAATATCCTGCTTATTTCGGGCAAATCCTTTCTCAGAAATATCTCTCCCCCAGAGAAGGCAAGCCAGAGCAGATTTCCAAGAGAAGAGGATATCCTTTCAATCTCATCTAATGTGAGTTCTCCCTTTTCTGAATCTGAGTCATTATTCCTGTAGATATAAAAACAGAAAGGACAACTGGCATTACATCTTTTTGTTATGAAGAAGGTTAATTGTATCGGTATCCTCTTCCAGAATATAGAACCAATATGTCGGAATGGTGAATACATCACTTTAAACCTCTTTGAATCTTGAAAATCCATAGATAATTTAAAATTCCGGCAAAGGCACCCGCACCTATCCCGAGAGGATATACCATTGTGTAGTAGGGTATTGCGAAAAAGGTAAAGAAAAGACCCTTTGTCTCATAGAAGGCTTTAATCAATCTTTTATTTAAATATAAATTCATTCCGAGAATGAATGGTATAGTGATTAAAAAGAGAGATATTCCGGAAAGAAGGTATAGCAAAACAAAAAGCAGGATAAAGAAGTATGAGAGGACATTAATTTTTAGTTCTATTGAGGCAGTGCCCGAATCTGCAAGCAAGTCCCGATTCTTTAAGGAGTATATTGTCCAGTACATAGACTTCCTCGCACCATTAATGAGTGATCTTAATAAAGAAAAATTGAATATATGCTGGACAAGTATTTCGGGATTAATAATTAGCCTGTAACCCGCCCTTCTGAGCCTATGGCTGAATTCCACATCCTCAAGGATGGGAAGAAAAAAACCTTCCTTAAATCCACCGTTATCCCTAAATATCTGCTTATCTATGATCATCGCATGGGTGGCAATATAATCAGGCGTATCTCTATGTTTTGTCTCGAAGTAGTTTATGAAAATTGACTGGAAGGTGCTGAAAAAACCATCGTCGTAGGGAATCTTGGTATAGGTGCCTCCGATTATTATATTTTTATCCTCAGAAAAAACCTTGCCTGCTAAGGCGAGCGTGTCCCTCTGTAAAAGACAATCGGCATCAACAAAAAAAAGGATTTCTCCTCTGCTGTTCTGCACACCTGTGTTTCTCGCCTTCGACGCACCTGAATGCCTGTCAATATGAACCAGCCTGCAGGGGTATTCCCTTATGATATCCACTGAATTATCTCCTGAACAATCATCAACAACGATAATCTCAAAATTCTTATATCCTGAAGAAAATACCGATTCAAGACATTTACCTATAGTCGAAGCCCCGTTATAATTGGGGATGATAACTGATATGTGTTTCTCATCATTCATTTGGAATATTTATTATACCATAATTTAATTACAGTCTCTGTTGAAAGAAGTTATCTCATGCTATAATATGGCTTGATTCTGACTGTCAACCTATGGATCGCAGACTCAGAATAACATCAAATAATCCAGGGGGAAACATGGAAAGGTTCTCCATAAGAGAGGTCATCGAACAGGCAATTCAGACAGAAAAATTGGGACATAAATTTTACACTACAATGGCAGAGAGGTTCAAAGAAAATGAAGGGATGATTAGACTCTTCGAGACGCTTGCGGTAAAAGAATTGCTTCACGAAAAGGCCTTTTCTAAACTCAAAGAAACGGTAGGGGGTGATGAACCTGAAGGATGGGAGGAGGTCTCACAATATCTGAGGGCTATTGTTGAATCAGAGTTCTTCCTTGGCAAGGAGAAATCACTTCCATCCCTTGAGCATGTGAAGACTGTGGAAGACGCTATCAATTTTGCAATCGGTTTTGAGAAAGAGACATTACTATATTTCTATACGATAAAAGATATGGTCAAAGAAAAAGAGGTTATCGATGAGATAATAAATGAGGAAAGAGGTCATATTATGTGGCTGAATAGTTTTGGAAAAGCTGTGAACAGTGAAATGTGAACCCTGAACTATTTTTTCAAAGGAATTATGAATGTAAATTTACTCCCCTCCTCTATCCTGCTTTCAACCAATATCCTGCCTCCATGTAGTTCTACAAGCCTCTTTGAGAAGTAGAGACCAAGGCCTGTGCCTCCATACCTCTTTGTATATACAGGTTCAAGCTGTTCAAAGGGGGTAAAGAGTCTTTTCTGGTCTTCCTCTGATATGCCAATGCCTGTGTCTTCGACGATGATTTCGATAAAATCTCCTAAACTGTCATTGCGAGCCCCTTCGCTCTTGTCATTGCGAGCGAAGCGAAGCAATCTCGCATTATCGCTCAGGGCAGGCTCCGGCGTGGCAATTTCATTTTTAGAGATTGCTTCGTCGTCCCGTGAATCGGGACTCCTCGCAACGACATCCCTTTTGTGAACTCTCCGTGCCTGCACGGAGATAGAGCCTCCATCCGGTGTGAACTTAAAGGCGTTGCTCAGGAGATGACTAACAACCTGTTTTATTACCCTTTCATCGGCAATGATAGTTTCAATGCCGGATTCGACATTAAGGGCTGTTTTTATGCTTTGCTTTAAGGCTTTTACTTTAAAGATTTCGAGGCTCCCCTCAAGCATCTCTCTGAGGTTAAATTCCTTAGGAGTAATCTCAATCTCTCCAATGTCTAATCTTGAAAGTTCAAGTATATCACTTATCATCGAAAGGAGGTGTCTGCCACTCTGTAAAATATTATCGAGGTATTCCTTCTGTTCATCTTTCAGAGGTCCTGTCATGCCATCAAACATTATTTCAGAAAAACCTATTATGGTGTTCAGGGGTGTCCTCAGTTCGTGGGACATATTGGCTAAAAATTCTGACTTTGTCCTGTTCCCTGCCTCTGCCTTTAACCTTGCGACCTCAAGTTCTGCAGTCCTTTCTCTTACCCTCTGTTCAAGTCCTTCAACAAGACTTCTATTCTCAATGGCAGTGGCTGCCTGATTGGCAAAGACTTCAAATACCTGTATTCTTTCCTTTGTGAAAAACATTGGTTCACTGCTGTAGATATCAAGCACCCCTCTTTCTTCGCCTTCTGATGAAACCAGCGGTAATACCATCGAAGAGTAGCATCCCCTTTTTATCGCCTCATCTCTCCATAGTGTAAAGCGAGGGTATTTGGCAATATCATTTATTACCTGTGAGTTCTGTGTCTCTATGGCCATACCTACTGGTCCCATACTGATAGATGAATCATTCCATCTTATCCTTAATCTTGCTAAATAACCATCTTCAAAGCCCGCCATCGCAATAGGTATAACATTATAATTTCCCTTCTCTATAAGCCCGATCAACGCCATCTTCAAACCAAATTCCTTAACTACAATATTACATAATGCCTCATAGATGTTCTCTTTAGATGTTATAGCAGCTGCGATGACATTTGATGCTTCGGCAAGAGAAAGAAGTTCGTTTCTATGTAACTTTATCGTTTCCTCATCTTTCTTACGCTCAATGAAATCACCGATCTGACTTCCGAGGGAATCAAATATAGCAAGTAGCTCATTATCTGGTGGCTGGATTTTTGTGCTGAAGAATAACATGACACCTATTATCCTGTTTAAGCTTTTGATAGGGAAGGCAAAGGCTGTATGTAATCCTGCCTTCAGGGCATAGGATGATCTTGGATAATCCGGGTCATTTATAATATCTACCCTCCATGCAGGTTTCCCGCTTTCCCAGACACGGCCAGGAAGACCTTTCCCTGGCGTAAAGATTATCTCTTTACTCACCCTCTCAAACTCTACTTTATTAAAAGAAGGCATATACCATGCGCTACTTAAGCGGATCACACTGTCATCTTTTCCAGGGAACCATACCTCACCAATCTCCCATCCAATGTTTTCACAGATTATTTTTAGAATTTCTGGTATTGTCTCACCAACATCTTTAGACTCAGACAGCATGCGTGTCACAGCATACTGTATGTAGAGATGTCCTTTTGTCCTCTTGCTCTCTGTTATATCCCACAACACTCCTACAAAGCCCTGAGGTTTTCCTTCTGAATCAACTATCAGAGAGGCGCTTGCCTCTGCTGGAAATTGGGAGCCATCTTTTCTGATAAGGGTATATTCGACATTCCTGAAGCCACCATTTGCCAGGGTCTGCTGTGCTGAATCTATAGCACGTTGACGATCTTCCGGTGCAAAGAGATCGAAGCAACTTGTTCCAATAATATCTTCTAACCTGTCAAAGCCATGGGAGCGTACTGTCTGGTGGTTACAGAAGGTAATATTGCCATTCAGGTCTGCAAGAATGATGGAATAAGGTGAAGTCTCAACCAGAGTTCGATAGCGAGTTTCACTCTCCTCCAGCACCTCATCAGACTTTTTACGCTCGATAAGTTCGTTTTCCAGTTCAGCAGTCCGTTCTGCAACCTTATTTTCGAGGACTGCTTGATGATCCCTCAAATCTTTTATCATCCTGTTAAATACCACAGCGAGTTGTCCTATTTCATCCTTAGACCTGCTTTCTACCCTTACATCCAGATTCCCCTTACTGACCTCGAGTGATGCATTACTAAGATTTTTTACGGTCTTGGAAATTCTATGGGAGAAAAGAAATATGATGGGTATGTTAAACAAAGCAATCGCCAGAGAAATGATTAATATTCTATTCCTTAATTCAATGGCAGAGGCAAAGACAATACTTGTTGGCGCCTCTATTATCAATGTCCATTCATTTCCTTTGTAGTCCAGATATCCCTGTTGCTGGGCAAAAACAAGAATCTCTTCGCCTTTGTTTTCTGCAGGGTTTGTGAATTTTATCGCGCCTGTCTTTGCCCCTGATTCAAGAGACTTCTTTAAAACATTCCAGTCAGACGATACTTTCTTCAACATCACGTCTGCCTTCTGGTTGGAATATATAACAAATCCGTCCTTGTCGAGAAGTTCTACATTAAAATCCCTTTCAACACTGTAGATTCCAACAGCCTGCTTCACTATATCTTGCAGACTCTCTATAATTATCCTCGAAGAAATATAGCCGAACGTAACACCGTTCCTGTCCCTTACAGGAGATATGAAATAAAAAACTTGCTTCTTCAGAGACTCTGCAACATAGATACCTGAAACAATATCCCCGACTTCCTTCAATGCCTTCCAGTATTCTGTTAATGAGTGCTGTTTACCTATATCCCTTCCCTCTGTATCAGCTATCCTTATCCTGTTTAAATCAAAGAACGACAGCGATGCATAGGCTCTGTAATTGTTTTTGTATTCCAATAACCTCTGCGTTATCTGCCCGGGTGTGGACTTCCTTGAGCTTATCACAGGATCTGTGGCGATTACCCTGATGGTTGCGTACCTTTCAAAGATCATCCTGTTAATCTTATCCATTGTATGGAATGCCTGGTTCTGGAGTCTATCCTTTATATGGTCTTCTAATACCCTGATGTTCGAGGTATAGACAATATAGGATATAGCCACACCGCTGATCAGGATTATGATTGAAAATACTACAGTGAGTTTTGTGGAAAACTTCATATTCTTACAGGAATCTGGAAGGGGTTATATGAATTATTTGAGTTTCTTTATGAATTCCTCAACAGGGATAGCGGCAAGGGTGAGGAGCTGGACAGAACCCCTTGCACCGAGCTCAACGGACATCTTCATTACGGTCTCATTGTCAGGTGCCTCTACGATATTCACAAAGTCGTAAGGACCCAATACCGCATACTGCTTGACCACCTTCACACCCATCTTTTCTATTTCCTTATTTACCTCAAGAATCCTCTCAGGTTTCTCTTTTATAGTCTTTCTACCCTCATCTGTAAGTTTACTCAAGATTATGTAATATGCCATATACCTCTCCTTTCTTTATAAATCCCCCGATTTATAACTTCGGGGGCAGGCCCCTTCCAAAGTCCTTTATACTATTTTTATAATAGGATGTCAATTAGAGAAAAAGAGGATCATTCCAAATCTCAATTGTCACATTTTTCCAAACCTAAACTGTCATATTGGGTAGGGGCGACTTCAGTCGCCCACTATATGGGTATGTCAGGAAAATCTTTTTTAATGATTAAAATTATTAGGATCTTTGTAGGGAGGCTAAAGCCTCCCCTACCCATAAAGAGACGTCAATTCAGACTTGGAAATCCTATGACAGTTTAGATTTGGGATAACAAAAAGAGATGTCATTTCGAGCGAAGCGAGAAATCTCATATCCTCAGACTTTGCTCAGGAATGGTCTTGAGAATAAAGATGAGATGCCTCGACTCTGCCCCGCAGGGTCCTGTGGATCGGCATGACAACCACACAAACGTTTTACTACTTACAATTGATTATGATGGTTTTTTAGAGCATAGCTATTGTATTTATACCTTCAATCTGATATCTTAACTTAAAACCGTGAACCTTTATTTTATAACATATATGCATTACTTTTTCCGTGATAGCGATTATGTATATTAAGAAGCCATTCTGTTTTTCTCTCCGTCATTCCTGCCCCGTATCAAGGTACGGGATAAACTCCAGCAGGAATCCAGAAAGACAAAAGGAACTGGATTCCCGTTTTCACGAGAATGACAATCACGGAATTAGAAACGCTTTCTTATAACACCAATTATGATAAAGAGTGACCGCTGGATAAAAAAAATGGCATTAGAACACAGGATGATTGAACCCTTCGAGGAAAATCAGGTGAGGAAGGGGACTATATCCTATGGTCTTTCATCATACGGTTATGACATAAGAGTTTCAGAGGAGTTCAAAATATTAAACACAAACATCACAATTATAGACCCAAAGAATTTAGACCCTGAATCCTTTCAGGACTTTAAAGGGGATGTATGTATCATCCCTCCAAATTCCTTTGTCCTTGGTAGAAGTGTAGAATATTTCAGGATACCGAGGAATGTTATGACTATAGGCTTTGGCAAATCAACATATGCGAGGTGCGGTATCATAACAAATATCACCCCCTTTGAGCCTGAATGGGAGGGTTATGTCACTCTGGGGATATCCAATACCACACCTGTCCCTGTCAGGATTTATGCAAACGAGGGTATAGCACAGATTATATTCTTCGAGAGCGATGAGGAATGTATTGTGTCCTATGCAGACAAAAATGGGAAATACCAGGCACAGAAGGGAATCACACCACCAAAGATATAATCCCCCCATACCCCCTTTTAGCAAAGGAGGAATGAGGGGGATTTGAAAGGGTATTTTCAGTGAACAGCGAAAAGTTAATCCTTGCCCTTGATGTAGAGAGCCTTTCAGAGGCAGAAAGGATGGTTGATATCCTTAAAGAGAGGGTCTCTATCTTCAAGATAGGTCTCCAGCTATTCACAAAAGAAGGACCTAAGGCGGTCAATATGGTCCATCAGAAAGGTGGCAGGGTATTCCTCGACCTCAAATACCATGATATCCCGAACACCGTTGCAAAGGCTGCAATAGAAGCGACAAGGCTCGGTGTATTTATGTTCAGCATCCATGCATTAGGCGGTGATGAAATGATGAAGAGGTGCAAGGATTCAGTAGTAGAGACTTCTCTAAAAGATAATGTGAAAAGACCTATGGTAATCGCTGTTACAATCCTTACGAGTATAGACCAGAAAACACTGAATGATTTAGGTATGAAGGAAAACATCAAGGATAAAGTAAGACATCTATCTGAGAAAGCCCTGAGATCTGGTCTTGATGGTATAGTAGCATCACCAGAGGAAGTGAAAACTATCCGTGAGTGCTGTGGAAAGGACTTTATTATTGTAACCCCTGGAATAAGACCTGAAGGGAAATCTATCCCTGATTTAATAAAGGACGATCAGAAAAGGTTCATGACACCAAAAGAGGCTATCAGGGAAGGTGCTAATTACCTTGTCATAGGAAGACCTGTAGTGCTGGCAGAAGACCCTCTAAAGACGGTTGAAGGTATTCTTAAGGACATCTCGTAAAGCCAGAAAGGGCTTGACTTCTTTTTGTATGCTCCTATAGAATTTAATAAATTTTAAACTCTCTATGGTCAAGAACGATGGGGTACAAGCTTCTCCTCGCAGACGATAATATAACTATCCAGAAGATTGTAGAACTTATACTACCTGAGAAGGATTATTCTATCACCTCTGTAAACAATGGTAACGAAGCCTTCGAGACAGCAAAAAGGGATAAACCTGATATCATCCTTGCCGATGTCATAATGCCAGGAACTGACGGCTACCAGCTCTGTAAAAAAGTGAAAGAAGACCCAGACCTGATGAATGTCCCTGTCCTTTTACTCGCAGGTGTGTACGAATCTTTCGACTCCTATAAGGCATCTGATGTGGGTGCCGACGCCTACATAATAAAACCCTTTGAATCCCATGAATTTGTTAAAAAGGTAAACGATTGCATAGATCGGGCTTCAAGACCGATTCCTGAAATTACTGAGCATGAATCTGACAGGGAAAAGGTTCAAACTATCAATACCGAGATCAGAAATACGGTGGCTGAGGTTATATCTTCCCCAGAAGATAAGATGGAGATAAGTGTTGAACCATTATCAATCGAGATGCTTAAAGAAGAAATATTCACAACCACAGAAAAGGTACTGCGGGGTGCAATCTCGTCTTTTGTAGTTCCTGATACAATTAAGACTGAACTCAGAATAAAACTTGAAGGTATCCTTAGTAATGCCATACCACAGATACTTCAGACCACTGCTCAAGAGATTGAAAATATCATCAAAGAGACCCTGAACTCAAAACTCGATACAATCATAAAGGATATAGTTGAAAAGATATCGCTTGAGATAATCCCTGATTCAGCAGAAAATCTTATAAAGAAGGAGAGGCTCAAGGAAACTGAAGAGTGATAATCCCTTCAATTCTGTGCGGGGATAGAATTGTATCTATCCCCGCTTTCTCTTATTTGTAGATGAAAGAATTCAATAAGTCATACGACCCAAAAGGTGTTGAGGATAAATGGTATCAGTTCTGGATTGAGAAAGGTTATTCCCATGCAGATGAGGATAGCCCAAAATCCCCTTTCTGTATCGTTATCCCACCTCCAAACATAACAGGCTCACTCCATCTGGGTCATGCCCTTAACAATACCCTCCAGGACATCCTTATCCGATGGAAGAGGATGGATGGATATAACGCACTCTGGCTTCCAGGGACAGACCATGCAGGCATAGCCACGCAGAATGTTATAGAGAAACAGTTACAGTCAGAAGGTGCTGACCGCCATGCCCTCGGAAGGGATAATTTTGTAAAAAGGGTGTGGCAGTGGAAGGAAGAGTACGGAGGAAGGATAATCCACCAGCTAAAGAGACTCGGTGCATCCTGTGACTGGCAGAGAGAGAGGTTCACGATGGATGAGGGTCTTTCGAAGGCTGTAAGGGAGGTCTTTGTAAGACTCTATGAAGAAGGGCTTATATATAAAGGAGATTATATCATCAACTGGTGCCCGAGGTGCAGGACTGCCCTCTCTGACCTTGAAGTAGAACACGAAGAAGTTAAGGGGAACCTCTACTACATAAAGTACACTTTAACTGAAAAGGGGAAATCAATCATCGTTGCTACCACAAGACCTGAAACTATGCTCGGAGATACCGCAGTAGCAGTCCATCCTGAGGATGAAAGATACAGAGGTCTTATCGGCAGGAAAGTCCTTCTTCCTATAGCAGAAAGATTTATACCTGTCATCTCAGACCCTTTTGTGAACCGGGAATTCGGAACAGGCGCTGTGAAGGTAACCCCTGCCCATGACCCGAATGATTTCGAGATCGGATTGAGACACAACCTCCCCGCCCTGAAAATAATGGATGAGGAAGGAAAGATGAATGAAGAGGCAGGAAGATATTCTGGACAGGATAGATTCGAATGTCGTAAGAATTTACTCAAAGAACTGAAGGCAGGGGGCTATATAGAAAGAATTCAGGATTATACACATTCTGTTGGACACTGCTACCGGTGCAGGACACCCGTAGAACCCTATCTCTCCAAACAGTGGTTTGTCAAAATGAAGAGGCTTGCAGAGCCAGCCATCGATGCGGTAAGAAAAGGAAAGATCAGGCTCATACCAAAGGGATGGGAGAATAGCTATTTTGACTGGATGCTGAAGATCAAGGACTGGTGTATCTCAAGACAGATATGGTGGGGGCATAGAATCCCTGCCTGGCACTGTCAAGAAATGCTAAATGCTAAATGCAAAATGCAAAATGGAATCATAGTCTCAAGGAATGAGCCAGAGACATGCCCTCACTGCGGTTCAGAAAGATTGATTCAGGAAGAAGATGTCCTTGATACATGGTTTTCTTCTGCCCTCTGGCCCTTCTCTACACTCGGCTGGCCAGAGGATACAAAGGAACTCAGGATATTTTATCCAACCACTACCCTCGTAACGAGCTTCGACATCCTTTTTTTCTGGGTTGCAAGGATGATTATGATGGGGTTAAAATTCATGGGGAATATCCCGTTCAGTGATGTCTATATCCATGCCCTTGTAAGGGATGCAGAGGGTCAGAAGATGAGTAAATCGAAGGGCAATATCATCGATCCCCTCGTGATGATAGATAAATACGGAACCGATGCCTTCCGCTTCACCCTTACTGCCTTTGCCGCACAGGGGAGAGACATTCGATTCTCAGAGGAAAGGGTTGAAGGATACAGGCATTTCTGTAACAAGATCTGGAACGCCTCGAGGTTTGTATTCATGAACGTACCTGAAGACTTCAGACCCCAGACTCCAAACTCCAAACTCCAAACTCTTAACTCTGGACCCCTAACCCTTCCCAACCGCTGGATACTGAGCAGACTGAATCATGTTATCAGAGAGACAAGAAAGTCTCTTGAGGATTACAGGTTTAATGACGCTGCAGGCAGTATCTATCAGTTTGTATGGCACGAATTCTGTGACTGGTATCTCGAGATGGCAAAGTCAGACCTTTCTCAGGACAGTAAGGAAAAGGAAGAGACCCTGAACTGTCTGATCCATACCCTCGACCACTCATTAAGGTTGCTCCATCCCTTTATGCCCTTTATAACCGAGGAGATCTGGCAGTATCTACCTATGAGAAATAGAGAAAGTATCACAATATCAGAATTTCCAAAAGAAGATCCTGACCTTTACAGTAAAGAAGCAGAAGAAGCGATGTCACTCGTAATATTAGCAGTTATGGGAATAAGAAATATAAGGGGTGAGATGAATATTTCCCCAGCCATTGAGCTGAAAGCGATTATCAATGTTAAGGACGATAGGGTGAAAGAGACGCTGGAGAAGAATCTTCTTTATATAGAAAGATTCGCCAGAGGGAAGGAGATAAAGATCGGGAAGGGTCTCCAGAGACCGAAGATGGCAGCAACCGCTATCTCTGAGGTCATGGGGATATATATCCCCCTGGAGGGAATCCTTGATATAGATGGTGAACGGTCAAGACTTAAGAAAGACCTGGATAAGGCAGAGCAGGATATCGCCATTCTCTCTAAAAAACTCACTAACGAAGATTTCCTTTCCAAGGCACCAAAAGAAGTTGTAAATAAAGATAAGTCAAATTACAATACACTCACTGAAAAAGCAAAAAGACTGAAGGACGGGATAAAAAAGTTAAAACTATTAGAGAAGGAGGCAGCACTATGAAAAAAGAGGCAAAGGTAAAATTAGATAAAGAGGATGCCGATGAGAGCTCAGCCCAAACAGTGGAGATTAATCAAGAGAGAGTAGAGATTATAGAGGCGGAGAATGTGACTATGGACCAGTCAAGTGCCAGGTCTATCGAAGGAAACCATGTCGAAGTTACTCAGGGTCTTGTCTTTTCCATAGACGGAAACAGGATAGATCTGAAACAGGCAGGCTCCTTTCTCATGAGGGCAAAGGATATCAGTATAAACCAGGGTGGTGCTGGTCTTATAGCCACAACAAAGGCAAATATCCAGTTAGGTGGCGCCCAGATAATGCTCGCAAGGGAAGAGATAGAGGTAGAACAGGGAGGTGCTTTTTTTATGGCTGCAAATAAGATAAAAACCAATAAATCCCTCGCTGGCATAATGATAGCGAATAGCGTTGAAGGAGATGTGAAGACACTTTTTGACTGGCGCTCTGCCCTCGCCTTCGGCCTCGCCTTTGGGGGATTGACAGGGCTGGCTATGCTTCTGAGAAAGAAAAGATAGTTGATCAGGCCTATCATAATAAAGGCACTTGAAGAGGACATCGGACACGGAGATATAACTTCCTCAGCTATAATCCGTGACGGCCTTGAGGCCAAAGGATTAATCATCGCAAAGGAAGATTTTGTACTTGCAGGAATAGGTGTTGCCTCTGAGTGTTTCAAAACCCTTGATCCAGAGATTATCTTTAAAGAAAGATTCGGTGACGGTAATAAGGTGAAAGCCAGAAAGGTAATAGCAGAGGTTAAAGGTAATGCACAGACTATACTTATGGCAGAGAGGGTTGCCCTTAATTTCCTCCAGAGACTTTCAGGCATAGCAACACTCACATCCAAGTATGTAGAAAAAATTAAAGGGACTAAGGCCAAGATAGTTGATACAAGAAAGACTACCCCGGGGCTGAGGGTTCTTGAGAAATATGCGGTAAGAATGGGAGGTGGATTCAATCACCGATTTGGATTATACGATGCAGTACTTATAAAGGATAACCATATCGAACTATCAGGTAGCATCAAAAAGGCAGTCGAAAATGTAAAGGGAAAAACATCACACACAACAAGGATAGAGGTCGAGGCAAGGAGTCTGAAAGAGGTTAAGGACGCTCTTCAGTCCGGAGTAGATATAATTATGCTTGATAATATGGATTTAGAAACTACCAGAAAAGCGGTTAAATTAATACAAGGTAAGGCATTGATAGAGGCATCCGGAAATATAAATCTCGATAATGTGAGAGAGATGGCAAAGACAGGAGTAGATCTAATTTCGATCGGTGCAATTACCCATTCAGCACCGGCAGTGGATATAAGTCTTGAAATAAAACCCCTATAATATTCTGGATGCCCGACTAATGATCCCCGACAAAGACATTCGGGGACAGGCTTCGGGCATGACATTTACCTGGTCGTCATTCCCGCAGTAAGTAAGCATGCCCTCGAATTAAGTAATCGGGGGCAGGAATCCAGAGAAACAAATAAACTGGATTCCGCATCAAGTGCGGAATGACAGACTTCTGCGGAATAGTTCATTTTATTTCTTGAAGTCTCGAATCCTCGAATCCTTCTTCAGGTATTCCCTCACCGATCTTATTGAGCAGAACTCCCCGCACATGGTGCAGACATCGGAATCAAGGGGAACACTCTCAGTTCTCATCCTCTTTGCCTTCTCAGGGTCTAAAGAATTTGAGATCTGACCCTCCCAGTCGAGATTCTTCCTCATCCTGGAAAACTCATTATCTCTCTCTATCGCACCCCTAACACCCTTTGCAATATCAGCGGCATGGGCTGCAATCTTTGAGGCAAGGACGCCTTCCTTTACATCCGCTATTGTAGGTAGCCTCAGATGTTCCGATGGTGTAACATAACAGAGGAAATCAGCACCTGCTGTCGCTGCTATCGCACCACCAATAGCACCGGTTATATGGTCGTATCCGGGGGCAATATCAGTCACGAGTGGCCCCAGTACATAGAATGGAGCACCCTTACATATTTCCTTTTCAAGTTTTACATTTTTTTCTATCTGATTAATAGGGACATGACCTGGTCCCTCTACGATTACCTGAACCCCAGCATCCCATGCCCTTTCAGTAAGTTCCCCCAGTGTTTTAAGTTCATGTATCTGTGCCCTGTCAGTTGCATCTGCGATACAACCTGGTCTCAGTCCATCACCCAGACTTAATGTTAGGTCATATCTCCTTGCTATATCGAGGAGACGGTCAAAATCCTGATAAAGGGGGTTTTCCTTTTCGTTGTAAATCATCCACTCTATCAAAAACACCCCACCTCTGCTAACAACATCAAGGAGTCTCTCGTGTTCTCTGAGTATCTCTATACCCTGAAGTGTTACCCCGCAGTGGACTGTCACGAAATCAACACCTTCTTCACCATGTTCTTCGATGGTTCTGAAGATTTCATCGGCTGACATCCTGGCTATATGGCCCTTATGCTCTGCTGCTGTCACTGCTGCCTGATAGATGGGAACAGTCCCGATTATTACTGGAGATCGCGAAAGAATCTCTCTCCTTATTTCCCTGATAGGTCCGCCTGTAGAAAGATCCATAACGGAATCTGCACCTGCAGAGACAGATGTCTCGAGCTTTTTTATCTCTTCTGCCATGGAACATTGATCCTTTGATGTCCCTATATTCGCATTGATCTTCGTCCGCAGTCCCTTCCCTATTCCCAGCGGCCTTATATAACCATGCCTGTTATTTCTGACCACAACTATCACGCCCTCTGCTACGCCCTGACGGATGAATTCAGGATCTACATATTCTTCCTGTGCAACCCCTATCATTTCTTCAGAGGTCTTACCCGATTTTGCTAATTCCATTTTTGTCATAATATCACTTCCTTTGTAAACCTTGAACCCTTTGCTCTTTGTCACCCTGAGCGAAGTCGAAGGGTCTCATCCTTAAAAATGAGATTCTTCGCAGAGCCTGTCCCGAGCAAAATATGAGATTCCTCTCTTCGCTCGGAATGACAAGCGAGGGGCTCAGAATGACGGGGAGAGGTTCTGTTCTACATTGCTTAATTGTTCAATAATTGTCTTGTGTTTCTCACAAAACTCATAGGGAGACCCGATCTGTGCATATATCATCTCCTCCTGCCAGTGTGCATTAAACAGTCTGCATCCCCTATCATCACAGAAGGGACCGCCAGTGATAGAGTAAAAGATTGCCTGTGCAAGATAACCCTTTATCACATCAGTTATTCTCGGATCTCCATAATCTATGAACCTACCGTCAAACCTCATTTTAAGTTCTGTTAAATCCATATCTCCCATACCTACCATCTGTTTCATCAGATAAAATTCTCTCGGTTTTGCAGGTGCCTCAACAACTCCAGAAGTGGATACAACAGATGGTTGACCAAAGACACCAACCCTCAGATGGCATCTCCTGTCATAATCATCCCATGTAACCATGAGCTGGTTGGTAATAACAATATGTAAATGCCCTGAACCCTTTTCTCCCTTTTTGATCAGCGGATACATTATAGCCTGAAGTCTGATACCATCATAGAGGACTCCGATAGAACTCAAGGAAGGGTCATGAAGTTTCCTCCTTTCGTAATCTATCTCTCCATAGATTGGTTCAGGATTAAGTCCTTCTTTTATCGGGTTTAAGACCTTTATGCTGGCAAGTCTCTCAGCTAAAGTGTTAAATTCTGAATGATCCTGCAGGATAGAACCATCCATGTGGCAAGTAAAAAAATCTTTCCTCCTTTCGACTTTAAGGAACTGGAAGATACCTCTTAAATAATCTGAGAGGACTTCCAGACTGATTCCAAGGGAATCATCGCCATAGATATAGAGATTTCTTAAAAAAGTTTCCATCTATTACTCAACAAACTTTTTTACATTGTCATTGCGAGCCCGAAGGGCGTGGCAATCTCTTTTTATTGGGATTGCTTTGTCGTCCCGATATTAATCGGGACTCCTCGCAATGACACTCCGTTTAATACTCCTTACTACCTGTTCACCACTGCCATCTTTTCCTTGATAACCTCTGCCCCCTTTTTCCCTGAAAGGAGCATTGCACCAAACGTTGGGCCCATCCTCGGTAGACCATAAAGGGTACTCACCGCCATTCCCATGACTACAAGGCCAGGGTGTGCCTCTCCTGTATATTCCACAACAAGGTCTTCTGATTTCTCAACCCACATTGCCCCAAAACCCTTTTTCTTTATAAGTCCCCTTTCCTCGAGTTTTGAGACAACACAGGCATCATGACCTGTTGCATCCACCACCATCTTGGACTCTAATGCAACAGGGTCCACACAGGTAATCTCCCGTGGCAGTGCTGATACAGGTGTCCAGTTTATGACTACTCCTGAAACCCTGTTTCCTTCTCTGATCACGATGTCATCGAATTTAGTCATATTAATTATCTTTACACCTGCATCACAGGCTGATGCGATAAGCCTTGAACAGGCATGGGGACCGTCAGTCATATAGAGTCCTTCTATAACCTCTTCGTAGGGAACCCCTAATTCATCCAGAACCTCCTGCCCTGGTGCCCTGATTGTAACCTTATTCATTAGGTAACCGCCTATCCAGAACCCACCACCAAGATAATTATTCCTTTCCACAATAAGTGTCTTGAAACCACTTGATGCGAGTTCCCTTCCTGCCATAAGTCCGCTCGGACCACCACCGATAATTATTACATCGCTCTCAACATACTCATTAAAGGTCTTTGCAAAACCCTCAACTATCGCCCTTGTTATCTCCTTCTCACCTACATCGCTGAAGATCTTCTTCTCCATTTAGTTTCCTCCTTTAAGGTTATTCATAATCGTCATTCCTGCCCCGTATCAAGCCTGTCCTCAAGATGACTCTATTTCATTATAAAACAAAATACCGTATCCCCCTGAGGGATACGGTATCAAAAAGGCTTCTAAAATTGTTACGCCTCTACCCTTTCCCTACGCTGGCATTATCCAGATCAGGTTCGTGGGGTTATCCCGATTAACTCAGGACTCTCAGCTTCAGCTCCCCCAGGGATATTAATAATGTATATCAATATCTTCGATACTGTCAAGTCTTTTCTCTCTGCAATTAAGAATTTCATTACGCCCTTGTAACTTTAAATTTTACATCTTTTTTTAACAGCCTTCTGTTTCCACCTGGAGACGGTAGGCCAGAAAAAGATGATGAAGGCTAATATCATTATAGGGAGTGCAAAAGGAGGCCTAAAGAAAATTAGAGGACTACCCTGTCCCATAATCAGGGCTTGCCTCATGGCTGTCTCTGCCATATCACCCAGAACCAATGCCAGAACCATGGGGGCGATAGGATAGTCGAGTTTCTTAAAAGTATATCCGACAAATCCAAAGATTATCATATACCATATGTCAATCATTCTTGTGTTCACCGCGTATGCACCAATGGCACAGATGAAAACAATACTTGGCATCAGAATACCAAAGGGTACCCTGAGAATGGCTGCAAAAAGAGGTACAAAGGCTAAGACAATGATTACACCGATGGCGTTGCTTGCCCATATGCTGGCAATGAGGCCCCAGACAAATTCAGGATGTTCCTTAAATAGCATTGGGCCAGGTTGTAAGCCCCATATCATGAGACCACCAAGCATTACTGCTGCTGTTGGCGAACCCGGGATGCCCAGGGTAATCATGGGCACCATCGCAGAGACCCCGGCGGCGTGAGCCGCTACTTCTGGGGCAACCACCCCCTCCATGATCCCTGTGCCGAATTTTTCTGAATCCTTGGAGAACTGTTTGGCAAAGCCATAACTCATAAAAGATGCAGGCGTTGCACCTCCTGGTTTGAAGCCCATCCAACACCCGATAATGGCTCCTCTAAGTAATGTCTTCCAGTATCGAGGTAGCTCTTTCCATGTCTCTAACATAGCCCGCAAGGACATCTTTACTGGCAATGAATCCATCTTGAGACCTTCCTCAACAGTAATTAATATCTCCCCGATGCCGAATAATCCTATTACCGCTACAATAAAGTGAAATCCACCCATGAGTTCAGTAGTGCCAAAGGTCAGACGGAGCTTTCCGCTAACGATGTCAATTCCTACAGCAGCCATTGCGAATCCAAGAAAGATGGCAATCAGTGTCTTTATTGGTGACTTTCCCCCGAGTGCAACAAAGGCACTGAATGTCAGCATCATAATCGAAAAGGTCTCAGGGGGACCGAACCGTAGGGCAATCTCTGCGATGAGGGGAGCTAAGAAGGTCAATGCTACAGTGGCGAATACTGCCCCGATAAAGTGAGAGCTAAAGGCTGCTGTCAGGGCCTGCGGGGCTTTCCCTTTTTTAGCCATGGGATAACCGTCAAAGCAGGTGGCCACCGACCAGGGCTCCCCCGGGATATTGAATAGAATTGAGGTAATGACACCGCCGAAGAGGGCCCCCCAGTAGATGCAGGCTAGAAGGATGATTGCTGACGTGGGAGGCATCATAAAGGTAACAGGGATGAGTATAGCCACCCCATTGGCACCGCCAAGGCCTGGCAAAACTCCGACTATAGTTCCCAGAAAGATCCCTATAACGGCAACAAAGATGTTATATGGGGTGAAAAAGACCCCAAAGCCCATCATGAGGTTATTAAGACTCTCCATTTTCGATTCTCCTCTTATTAAGAATTAGTTATTAAGAATCTCCATTCTCAATTCTTCTTCAGTTCAGAACCCGAGGAGACCGCTCAGTCTCCCCTTCGGCAAAGGGATCAAGAAGTACTTATCGAAAACGAAATAGCTGATCAGAGGAAGGAGAATGCTGACTGCTAACACTGTAATCCAGCGGTGCTTACCGATCCATTTCATATAAAGGGCAAGGTAAAGGCCAGCCGCTACATAGAGACCAATAAATTCGGTCAGGGCTACCATTAGTGCTGCCGGAACTGCAACATAAAGAACATGCCTCAAGCCTCCCTTCTGTATGAAGGGTTTATCAGACATAGATTTTCGTGAGATAAATACCCTTCCCATGACAACAAGAGAGCCTATAATCAGACCCATTCCGAGTAAAAAGGGATAGAGGCCAGACATAGGACCCGAAGCTCCCCACCCTATTACACCGAGTCTGACTCCGTCGTATACTACAAAAATCCCAATAATTAATATGATTAAAGCAGTAATAACATCTGCTTTTCGCATGTATTCGTCCTTTTTTGGTATTCGATGATCTTTTCAGGGAGCAGGTTTATCCTGCTCCCTGATGCTTATTCTATTTTATCAGCCCTCCCTTTTTCATGAGATCCTTTGTCAGCCCTTCTTTTTCCTCCAGCCACTTAACATAAGCAGATCCTGTTAGAAATGCCGACTTCAATGCACTATCAGAGACATACTTCTTCCATTCCGGGGTCTCGGTGACCTTCCGGAAGAGTTCAATATACCACTCCTGAACCTCCTTTGACACACCTGGTGGCATGAATATGCCCCTCAGCATGTGGTAACTCATATCAAAGCCTGTGGCCTCCTTCATCGTGGGTATCTTATCCCAATCGGGAAGATTAATCCTCTCGCGGTCAACAACTGCCAGTGCACGTAGCCTCCCGGCTTTCCAGTGACTTACACCCTCAGCAGGATTGTTAACCGTTGAATCGCTATGTTTTCCCACCAAACTCACAGCCACATCCCCACCTCCTTTATAGGGTACATAGATGAACTTCAGCCCGAAGGCCTGCTCCATCTGGAGTGTGATTATCTGGTCTTCCTGTGCCGCGCCGGTTCCGCCCATTTTGAACACACTTGGTTTCGCTTTCACCGCCTCTATGTATTCCTTGGCTGTTTTATAGGGGCTCTCAGCGTTCACCCATAAGACAAACCAGTCCAAAGCAAGACGCGAAACAGGTGTGAGGTCTCTCCAGTTGAAGGGGACACCCGTTGCAAGTGGAGTTGTGAAGAGATTGTCCAGGGTGAGGGTAATTATGTGTGGATCCCCCTTCTTACCTTTCACATGCAGGAACCCCTCTGCTCCAGCCCCACCTGATTTATTTACCACGATGAAGGGCTGGGGAGAGAGTTTGTGCTTCTCAATGAGCGGTGATATAAAACGGGCCATAATATCGGCACCTCCGCCAGTTCCTGCTGGGACTACAAACTCTACTGGTTTAGTTGGCTCCCAGGCGATTGCTACTACAGTTGAAAGGGACAAAAGTACAAAAGAACAAACTAAACCCAAAGTAATTTTAAAACCAGAAAATACTTTTTTCATGATCCAACCTCCTTTATCAATACTGAAATCCTCTGAACTATCTATTTCATCCTTCCGAACTAAACTTTTTCTGTATAATCCTCACCTCCCTTCTCATATAAAAATTATGCCTTTACCTTGGGAGTCGGGATAGGAGCCTCTACAGGCATCCGCGCTCTGATCCTTTGAATCTTCTCATCCACAAAGGCCTGTAACTTAGCAATATGTTCCTCTTTCAGATGAGAGAAACGTCCTTGGTACTTTAAATATTCGCTTAGCGGTTTGTATTTTTTAGGAATATGTGAATATTTATATTCATTATTCTCCCATTCATAGAGAGCCCACATACCTGTCTCCACTGCTGATTTCCCTATCTCCACGGTCAGCTTTTCATCAAACTTCCATCCCTTTGGACACGGACAGAGTACATGAATGAATGTCGGACCATCATAGTTCAGTGCCTTCCGCACCTTGTTCATTAAGTCAAGGGGATAAGATATACATGCAGTTGCCACATATTTTACCAATGGGTGCCCACCAATAACCAACTGTGGAGGGTCTTTTGGGAAGAGGGTCTTACCTTCTGGCGTCTTCTTACCAGGAGGTGTAAAAGTGGTATTTGCACCATATGGGGTTGTAGGTGATGTCTGAATACCTGTGTTTGCATAGGATTCATTATCATAACACATATAGAGTACTTTGTGCCCGCGATACAACATTCCTGACATTGCCTGAAGCCCTATATCCACTGTGCCACCATCACCAGCCATTACGATGATATTGGGAAATGGTTCGTCATATTTGCCTTTACGAATTAATATCTTATAGGCAGCATCGATTCCTGATGCTACTGCCCCACCGTTTGTGATCTGGGCATGTATCCAGGGTACGGCATAAGGGGTGCAAAGATAACTGGAGTTTGCAACATACATACAGCCAGTAGGGCCAATGAATATGGTATTCTTGCCTGCAACCTTTGCTACCAGCCGATAATTCAGTGCAGGTCCGCATCCAGAACAGGTGCGATGCCCAGCCACATATATTTCTTCCTTTGGTGCCTTCTTATATGTTTTTATCGGTTCAAAAGTTTGTTTCTTGTAAACAACCTCCTCCATAATTAATTTCCTCCTTTTTATTTATTATCTTATTCAAAACCTATCCAGTAGACATACTTATGGGTCCTTTTATCCTTCACCATCTTGGAGAGAACCTTAGCCATATAATAGAAATCCTCTGGCCAGATTGTCTCTCCACCAAGACCAGCCATGAAAGATGTGGTAAGGGGTCTTTCTTCTAAATCATAAAGGGAGGCACGGAGTTCATGAATCAGATTACCACCCCTCATTGCTCCTCCGTAAGAGGTACTGGTCTCTATTGTTCCCACAGCCTTCACGTGACCCAAAGTTTCTGCAATCTCTGTGGTGGGCCATGGACGGACCCAGCATAGCCGTGCCATGCCAGCCTTCAGTCCTTGTTTGCGGAGTATATCAATAGCATTTCTGCAGGTATTGGCATGAGCACCCTGAATTAAGAATGCTATTTCTGCATCCTCCAGTTTGTATTTCTCCAAGAACGGGTCATATTTACGTCCAAAGATACGGTTAAAATCTTCCTTTGCCTCTTTTATGACCTTTGGAACCTCCAGAAATGTTTGTGCCCTCTGGGCATCCATAGGTGCTCCTTGATCCGGTCTGATCTGTGGACCATGAGAAACAGGTCGACGCGGATCGAGAGGGTGAGGAGGTTTATAGGGTGGCAAAAACTCTCTCACCTGTGCTGGTTCTGGTAATATAACTTTATCAGCGATATGAGATATAAAATAACCGTCTTGGCACACCATCTGGGGAAGCATCACACGGGGATCCTCACCTATACGGTAGGCCATGAGGGTATTATCAAATACCTCTTGGGGGCTACTTGCCCAACCTATTAACCAACCCTGATCTCTAACTGACATAGCATCTGTATGCTCAGAACCAAAATCCCCCGGGGGGTCCAGTGTACGATCGGCAATCGCCATTTGAACGGGATAACGGCCACCTGCAACAGGACTGTATAATTCAAAGGCATAAGTAACCCCAACTCCAGCACTTCCTGTATAAGCACGGGCGCCACAGGCAGAGGCACCCAGTACAATAGATAACTGGGCATGCTCCCCTTCGGCATATACAAATTCTGCATCCAATTCACCATCAGCGACCATTTTGGCAAGCTCCATCATGATTGCTGTATAAGGACGGATAGGGTAAGAAGCTATTACTTCGACCTCTGCAAGCTTTGCAGCTTGAGCAGCTGCAGCGCATCCAGTTAACATTTTTTCTTTAACCATAATTTTCTTCCTCCTCCCTAAAAAGGTTTTTCCAAACGGACCACGCCGTCTTCAAAATCAAGTTCAGGAACTTCGGTAAGGGCATTTGGGGGGCACTCATTGACGCAGATCAGGCAACCCTTACAGTACTTCAAATTCAATTCCATCATATTTGTCTCTTCATTGTATAACCAGCAGGCATCCGGGCAGAAGATATAACAGTTGAGACAGCGTGTGCATTTTTCGTGATCAATAACAGGTCGGATAATCCGCCAGTTTGATGTGATAAACAACTCCTGCTCATTTACAGGAGCAGGGGTTACTGCCCCAAATGGTACTGCCCTCTCCTCTGAGACATTTATTGTCCCGAATTCTGGAAGCCCCTTTGACATAGCATTCTCCTTTCAAATCTTAACTTTTAATTTATTTGGGTTCAAGATCTCCTTTATCTACTCCAGGAATACTCAACGTGAGGTTTATGAAATTTCTGAAGTTTAATCTCATTATAACCACGTTCCATCCCAGAGACATTCTTGACAATCTTTGCAAGGCTTTCCTTCTTGACCATTCCAGTAACCCTTGCCATCGCCCCAAGGACAGGTGCTGCAATGCCTCCACCTAAACCAGCAGCATCAACACCACCTTCTGTACCTGAGAAATCTACAGTCCATACCCCTGATATCCCATCGGCATCTACTGTGGCAATAGCACCGAGCACATCTTTATTGGGAATAAACTTAAGCATATATTCTATGGGGCGGTCAGTATTGATAATTAAGAGACCACCCTCAGGCATACCCTTCAATACATTGATTCCCTTTACAATGGTTGGCTCGGCAATAACCACGACATCAGGATGGTCATTGGTATAAACATATCTGTGCTCAATCTCTTCATCGCTGATCCTGATATATTTACGGGTGGTAACCAATACACGGTCAGGCAGGTCTTCATAGTTATCAAATGCCTGCACATATTTGCCTTCCTTAGCAACAGCCTGAGCAAATGCGTTAATGATATCCCGGCCCTCTTTATCCATCGTTACTCCGCGTGTCCAAACAGTTATTTCTGTAACTTTAGCCACAAAAACACCTCCTTTTTAGTAAAACTTATCAGTAGTAAAACTTTTATATATCATGACTAATCCTTAACTGAAAACTATGATTTCGCCCCACCCCCTTTCTTCTTGGGAAACAATATACCCTCTACCTCCTCTAAGTGCCGACGCATTGCCTGTCGTGCAGCTGTACTATTACCACTTTTAATGGTGGAGAGAATTTCACGATGGGCAATAAGTGATTTTTGTGCACGCTCCTCATTTTGAAGGTACTTTTCACGGGTCTGTTCCAGAAGGTCAAAAAGGGCAAAAAGAAGACGTTTTAAGACCTTGTTTTTTGACATCCGGGCCAGAATATTATGAAAGGTAGTATCAGTTCTGATAATATTCATACCGCTGGCAAGTTCTTTGGCCTGCTCCTGCAGGACTTCCTCAAGCTCATGAATTTCTGCAGGTGTTGCATTTTCTGCTGCAAGCTGAGCTACATGGGATTCGATAATTTTGCGGACATAAAATATATCGATTATATTGTCCTTCTCACTAAAGAGGGCTGCTGCCAGAGGCTGCACTAATGCTTCCTCATTGGAAGCAAGCACGTAGGTACCATCACCATGGCGACTCTCAACGAGTCTCATCGACTCCAGGGAACGAATAGCCTCCCTCACCGTAGCGCGAGACACCTTAAAGGTATCAGCAAGTTCTCTCTCAGTGGGGAGCTGGTCGCTCCTCTTCAATTTTCCTTTCTCAATAAGATTTCGAATTTGTTTTATGATATCCTCATAAGCCCGTTTTTTTACAACTGCTCTTAGCATAATAAGAGTCCTTCTTTTTCCTTAACCTCTTTTAACGCCAGATTAAAGTGAGTTGCGGACACAGTGAGTTTTCTTTGTCTAATTTTTTGAGGATCATTAATCAACTCAGCAATGGCTATCATCGTTGCCCTTTTACATATGAACTCAATATGGGAACCAACCATTCCTTCTGTGCATTTGGCCAGTTCCGCCAAGTCTACATCAGCAGATAAAGGTTTTCCTCTGGTATGAACTTGAAATATTTCCAATCGATCTTTCTCGTCAGGAAAGGGAAATTTGAAAACAAAATCAAAGCGTCCTGTGCGTAACAAGGCTGGATCAAGTAAGTCCTCGCGATTAGTGGCTCCGATGACGATTACCTGAGAGAGATCACTTAAGCTATCCAACTCGTTAAAAAACTGGCTCGCCATGCGTCCCATCACCCCTCCTTCACTCTCGACTCCGCGTTTTGTCACCAAGGCATCAATTTCATCGAAAAAAAGTATGCACGGCGCCGATTGTTTAGCTTTTTTGAAAATCTGGTGCAGTGTTTTTTCTGATTCCCCAAGCCATTTTGAAAAAAGGATAGGACCATTTATGGAAATAAAATTCAAACCGGTTTCGCTGGCTAGAGCCTTTACCATAAGAGTCTTTCCAGTACCTGAAGGTCCAGAGAAAAGAACTCCTCTTGGAGGTGGTACTTTGCCCGTAGTAAAAAGCTCTGGATATTTGTAAGGCCAATCGATAATCGAAATTAGGGTCTCTTTAATCTTGTTAAGCCCACCGACGTGTTTCCATCTCACATTAGACCTTTCGGTAAAAAATTCACGACTTGCAGTGGGTTCGATTTTACGTAGGGAAGTTAAAAAGTCCTCCATTGTTATCTGCGGATGTTCAGAGGTTTTAATGATGGAATCGTGATTATTTTCTCCATTGAGAGAAATGTATCTCCTTAAAGCAATCATACCTGCCTCTTTGCACAAAGCCTCTAAGTCAGCCCCGACAAAACCATGGGTAATCTGAGCAAGACGATTCAGATCTACATCAAGTGCAAGGTGCATACGACGACTGTGAATCTTGAGTATGGACAGACGTCCTTCGACATTCGGTACAGGAATAATGATCTCACGGTCAAAACGTCCTGGTCTTCGCAAGGCGGGATCTATCATTTCTGGAATATTTGTTGCTCCAATAACAATCACATTGCCGCGGGGAACCATACCATCCATTAAGGCAAGAAGCTGCGCTACAACCCGTTTTTCCACATCACCCAATACCTCAGCACGCTTCGGTGCAATAGCATCGATTTCATCTATAAAGATAATGCTTGGGGCTTTTTGAGTTGCCTCTTCAAAGATCTCCCTTAATCTTGCCTCGCTTTCGCCATAGAACTTATGAATAACTTCTGGTCCATTAATCTTGATAAAATGGAGTTTGGTCTCGCTGGCAATAGCTCGGGCAATAAGGGTTTTACCTGTTCCTGGTGGACCATAAAGAAGCACTCCCTTAGGTGCTTCAATTCCCAGTTTTTCAAGAACCTCTGAATATAGCAAGGGAAGCTCCACCATTTCCCGCACTAGCCTTAATTCATTTTCGATCCCTCCTACATCTTCATAAGAGATATGTGAAGGAGTTTCAATTGAATAGTCGGGCTTCTTTAATACGAATTTGGTTTGTTGGTTAATGATTACCGCTCCTGAAGGTGAAGTTGCTTCTACCTGAAAGAACCGGTCTTTCCCACCAAACAACGGAACATTAATCTTATCTCCTAAAATAACCGGTAAACCCTGTAAGACCTTTCCGAAGTGCTCAAACTCATCTTCGAGGGGAAGTGAATTTGTAGAATCAAGGAAGCAAAGTAAAACTGTTACTGCTTTTTTTCGGGGAAACTTTCTAATCCGGACTGTATCTCCTAAATTAACCTGGGCATTGTCGCGTGTGATACCATCGATCTGGATTATTTTTTTCCCATAGAGTTCTGGAAAGGCTCCTGTAATCCTTGCAACAGTCTTTTTTCCGCCACTGATTTCAATAATGTCACCAATTACTGAGTCTAAGACCTTTATATCCTCAGGGTCAAGTCGCGCCCATCCCTTGCCCACATCTTCTATAGATGATTCACTTACTTTCAATTCCATATCAATAGGCATTAAAAAAACCTCTTATAAACCCTTCGAAAATTGGTAAGGCCACCTGATAACCCGATTATAATATAATTAACTTATTTGTCAACTTAAAAGTATAATTAGCAGCTATTCTAAATTTAAGGTTGCGTCACATAATGGCTGGCATATTATTTTACGGAAAAATAATTGGAGATATCCTCAGAATCAATTGTGCCTTTCTTTTGCGAACATCTTTTATTAATGAGTTATTGACAGGAGGCACAAATTGTAGTAAATAAAATAGAAATGACGACACACGGTACCAAAGATATCCTTACTACTCTGGCAGGTACTGGTCCTGCTGAAATTGCCACACGTCCTGTTATTATGGGCATGAACGGTATGGTTACAAGTGGACATTACCTTGCTAGCCGTATTGGACTTCATGTTCTGGAAGAAGGTGGTAATGCGGTGGACGCTGGCGTTGCAATGGGATTTGCCCTTGCCGTACTGGAACCACACCTTTATGGAATCGGAGGAGAAGTACCAATTCTTATCTACCTTGCTGACCAACGGCGAGTTGTAAGCCTGAGCGGACAGGGGCCTGCCCCGCAAAAGGCGAATATAGAATGGTTTAAAAAAATGGGAATAAATGCTATCCCAGGGGATGGTTTACTGGCCGCTACAGTACCTGATGCTGTGAGTACCTGGATAACGGCCTTATCACACTTTGGAACGATGCGTCTATCTCAGGTATTAGAGTATACCATTGAACTTGCGGAACATGGATTTCCAATGTATGCCTTACTTCAGGGTGCCATAAAAAATAACGCTGAGCGATTTCAAACAGAATGGCCAACCTCCATGCAGGTCTACATGCCTGACGGACAGATACCTAAAGTTGGAGATCGTTTTGTTCAGACCGACTTGGCGAATACATTAAAGAGGCTTGTCGAAGCAGAATATCGTAAAATTCGGTCAGGAAGGTATGAAGCGATTCGAGCAGCACGGGATTTTTTTTATAAAGGAGAAATAGCAGAACAGATAGTGAAGTTTGCACAAGAAAACGAATTTCTGGATGCCTCAGGCAGCCGCCATTGCTCATTATTGTCAAAGGAAGACCTGTTGAATTATTCCACTCGTATTGAAGAACCTGTTACTACAAATTATCGGGGATACGATGTGTATAAATGCGGCCCATGGTCTCAGGGTCCCGTATTTCTGCAACAGATTAATCTGCTTGAGGGATACAATCTCGCAACATTGAGGCATAATTCTCCTGAATACATTCACATCCTTGTAGAAGTAGCAAAGTTGGCCTTTGCAGATCGTGAGCGATATTACGGCGATCCTGATTTTATACAGGTGCCACTTAATATACTGCTATCCAAGGAATATGCAGCAGAGCGTCGAAAATTGATTGATCCAAATCACGCTTCAATGGAGCTGCGCCCTGGAAATGCACCTTCAAGCAAGCCAGAGGCAAAGAAAAGAAATCCAAAGGTATATATAGGAGATACGACGCATCTCGATTCGATTGACCGATGGGGGAACATGTTTGCTGCGACTCCCAGTGGCGGATGGTTTTCAACTTCCCCTGTCATAAAAGGTTTAGGTTTCCCGCTGGGGTCTCGAATGCAGGTATTTTACCTTGATCCTACACACCCCAATGTTCTCCAACCAGGTAAGCGTCCACGCACAACGCTTTCTCCATCTTTAATTCTTAAGGATGGCAAACCCTTAATGGCTTTCGGCACACCCGGTGGTGACCAACAGGATCAATGGTCACTCCAGTTTTTCCTGAATTGCATAGATTTTAACATGGATATGCAGGAGGCTGTAGATGTCCCGACCTTCCATTCGAGTCATTTCCCAAGTTCATTTTATATGCACGGGACGCAACCCTGTGTCATAGTTATAGAAAGCCGTATTCCGGAGTCCACACGCAGTACACTTACTAAAAAAGGACATAAGGTTCAAGTTACAGGTCCGTGGAGTAACGGTAGAGTAGTGGCGATTCGATTGGATGAAAAAACAGGAGTAATATCTGGAGTATCATCGCCACGCATGGAAACTGGCTATGCGATGGGCTGGTGAATGCAGAGAGGAAGTCCTCTATCCCTCCTCATCGGTATACTAAAACAGGGATCACCGAATGTGCTAAAACCTTTAATGTTACGCTTCCAAGTAGCACGCCCCTTATGCCTGTTCTTCCATGGCATGCCATAAAGATAAGGTCACAACCCTTTTCCTTTGCCACTTTTATTATACCATCTGTAGGGGATTCGTCTGTTATATATACACACTCACACGGTACGCCTGCCTCTTTTGTTATATTCTCAATTACTGAAAGGTACTTCTCTGCTATAGACTTATTTAATTCCTCAAGGTCGGTCAATGCCTTTTTTGCCTTTTCGGCTTCTTTAGGTCCCCATAATACATCAGGATGATAGACATCTAAGAAGTCGTGGTAAGAAAGTTTTGGTGTTACATAAAGCGCTGTCACTCTGGCATTGAGGGCTTTTGCAAGACTGACGCCTTTCTTTGCCGCCTCCTCTGAACACTCAGAGCCATCTGTTGGTAACAGAATATTCTTATACATGTCTCCTCCTGTTTCTAAATTCTTACTTCTTTTTAAGTAAAAAGAATTCTGTGGTGCATATATTAATTTGCCAATGCTACATTCAACCAGCAAGTGCAACACTTGAGTTAAAGACCTCAGAGGGTGT